>JAGLQN010000197.1 GCA_023136835.1 Candidatus Omnitrophota bacterium
GTTTTACCGCTGCCCGTCGGCCCCGTTACTAAAATTAAGCCGTAAGAATACCGGACGATCTTTCTGAATTTCTCCAGATCACGGCCGCCGAAACCCAGTTGGTCCAAACCAAGCAATGGCGTGGACGTGTCTAAAATCCGCATAACAACACTTTCGCCGTAAATCGTCGGGAAGCAGGACGTTCGTATGTCAACTTCACTTCTCCCAATAAGAACTTTAAAACGTCCGTCCTGGGGAAGGCGTTTTTCGGCAATATCCAACCCGGAAATGATCTTGATGCGCGCGCTGATCGCCGGCAACATCGCCTTCGGAGGAGGATCGTTATGGTAAAGAATACCGTCGATACGCATGCGCAATTCAGCTTTATCCTGTTTCGGCTGAAGAAGAATGTCGCTGGCCCTGTTATTGACCGCCTGAATAATCAAAGATTTAACGTACTGGACGACCGGCTGGTCATCCGCGCCAAACTGCACACTGTCAGAATCATCCGCCAGGCCCGCGCTATCCTCTTCAAGTTCTATGAAACTGTCAATATGCTCCTTCATGCGAGGCAGATTATTGTAACAATATTCAATAGCTTCTTTGATATCACTTTCCACCGCCACAACACATTGGACCTTTAATCCTGTTTTAATCCTGAACGTATCAAGGGCTTGAAGATTCAGAGGGTCAAACATGGCGACGGTTAAGCTTCCGTCTTTTTGGTCAACTGGGATCGCGTTAAACCGGGAGGCTAACTCTGAGGGTATAGAATCGATAATTTCGGGGCCAATGTCTTTATAAATATCTTTGATCTCAACGAAAGGAATTTGGAAATACTCAGCAAGAACCGGAGCCATTTGCTCGGGAGTCACCACCCCATTGCGGAGGATAATATCACCCAAGCGGTCATGCGTCGTTTCCTGTTCTTTTAGGGCTATTTCAAGAGCGTATGGACTGATCAATCCGGAATTCTTAAAAACTTCACCTATTTTCATTCAATTCCCCCTTATATTTCGATACGCATAAAAGACGCAAAGGATTTAAAGCAAAAACCATGCCCATTAATCAATAAAAGACCAAAATTATATTAAATCTGTAACATGCTGAAAACAAATTGTTTACGCTATATTATTAAATTGTATCCTGTCTTGTTATAGACCATCATAGACAAATAGTGTTATACTGATGTTGACATAATTAAACACTGTTTCAATAATTATATAAAATCGCCTCAATTTAGATAAAATCACGTAAAAATTACTTCTTTTTGGGTTTTTTTGTGACACGGTGGATGGCTTTGACCATACGATCATAAGCCTCGTTCTTGGTAGCCCCTTCGGTAAGACAATCGTTGCAAAGCGCGGCATACCCCCGGCGGTTTTTCATTTTAAAAATCTTCACATTAAATTTTCCGATTTTCATTAGCCCCCTCCTGAAAGATGCCCCGTTTTGTATTATGATTATGTAGTATATCACT
>JAGLQN010000198.1 GCA_023136835.1 Candidatus Omnitrophota bacterium
GTTACACTATTTGCATCTTATTAAGTGCAAGAGGGTATCGACGACACTAAGATGTTGACGGAATTCTTCGCCAAGCGTGTAAGAAAACCCAAATGTACAATACTGTGGGGGACATCTATGGGGAGCGTGTTAACACTGAAGAGCATCGAGGATAATTCGGATATATACGATGGAGCTATTGTCTTGAGCCATCTTGGCGCAGGGACCACTTTGACCTTTGATATGACTTTGGCCATTGCTCTGGCCTATGACGTGGCCTTGGGGTGGCCTCAGTCCTGGGGTACCGTGGGGGATGTTCGACATGACCTCGATTTTAATACCGAAGTCGCCACTGTCTTGATATTTCAGCTTCAGAACCCGCTCAACTTCGGCAAGTTTGAATTTCTCCGTCTCGTCAACCGTCTTCCCTCCGAAGGCTTTTACCAGGGTGAAGTCCCCCTGAATTTATGGCTTTTTGGAGACATGTTCTTCGCTACCGAGGCCCGGGCCGAGTTGGAGGCACGCGCAGGGGGGCCAGTGGCTCAGAACCTAAACCATACTTATACCTTAAGCGAATATGAGAAGGGATATCTTGCTGCCCTGGGCGTTGATGCCGACGCACTCTTGTTGGAGATGAACAATCGAACAGATATTGATGCTGATCCGTTGGCCCGCAACTACTTGCAAAAACACGCCGATTTCAGCGGTGAGTTGAAGCGACCGGTACTGACAATACAACCTATAGGGGACGGAATGACGCCTCCCGCGAACAGCACCGTTTACAAGGAGACTGTTGAAGCATCCGGCGCTTTGGACCTCCTGGTCCAGACCTATACCGACGGCAAGATGCACGCCGTGTTTTCTCCGGAACAGGTGTACGCGGCATTTGAGGCAATGGTGTACTGGCTCGACACGGGGAACCGGCCTGGTGACGAATTCTTCCCGGAGAGCCTGGGCTTTGATAACGACTACGTGCCGCAGGATTGGCCGCACCCAACAGAATAGACGATTTGTTGAAAGGAGAAGACGTCGGGGTCTTCTTCCGGGTAGAAGCACCGGTTACCCGGCGCTCCCCCCACAGACCCGTACTTGAAGA
>JAGLQN010000199.1 GCA_023136835.1 Candidatus Omnitrophota bacterium
CTCGCGAGTCAGATGTGACGACTTCAGTCAAGACATCACGGGCTTTCTTCATATCATCCGCATAAGAAATACCAAAGGTCATGTCAATCCTCCGGGAATCGATCGCTGTGAAATTTGTGATCGTATCGCCGCTAACTTTCGAGTTAGGAAGAATGATCTTTCTATTATCGGGAGAGCTTAAAATGGTGTTAAAGATCTGGATCTCTTTAACCGTTCCTAGAACTCCTCCCCCTTCTCGATAAAATCGCCGACCTTAAACGGTTTGAACAAAATAAGCATGACACCGGCCGCAAAGTTCGATAAAGTCCCTTGCAGGGACAGGACAATTGCCAAACCAGCGGCACCAATAATAGCGATTAAAGATGTCGTCTGAACCCCTAACCGGCCGACAGCGGCAATAATAGCGAATATTAAGATAACGGCTTTGATAATGTTCTTTGTAAAGCCAGCCAAAGAAGAATCCACTTTTCCTTTAAGCATCAGCTTCTCAATGACTGTTGAAATAATCCCTGCCAACCACTTGCCGACGATATAAATAAGAATAGCAGCGATAAGATTCATCACAAATGGAACACCGAGTTCCGTTATTTTCGTAATTGCTTCCTCCATTTTCTCTCCCTTCTTCATGAAAACACTTTATTTTTATTCTTAAAACGGTATTTTCAATCTTCCTTTAAGTGTTTCTGCCGTGCTTTTAAGGAGACCTTTTGCCTCTTCGGGAACATCAATAGAATCGATATCGAAATCACCCAATGATGATAAAACCGTTTTTGCCATTGCCTTAGTAGCAATTATTCCTAACAAGTTTTGTATATTCGTAACATCATTGATCTCCTCGGAGATGTTGACCTTATATTCTTTTATGACCGGGTCGCCCCCCTGGGAATAATCTTTATAAACAACTTTTCCGATCTTCACGGCAAGATGGTCAATTTGAATTTGAAGCGCTTTTTTGGGGCCGGCATCATCTTTCTTCGCGGCCTCCCGCGATGGCTGACCCTCCTTCGCTTTTGGCTTCAAAGCTTCCAGGTTCGTCTCCCCCTCCTTGTTCTTGATAATGACAAACCGATCAAAATCCAGCCTGACATCCTCTAAATGAACTTTCCACTTAATGATCGCACCCAGGTTGTAATCAACAAAGATTTCAGGGGCATGGAACATTGCCTCCCTGGGAAAACCCTCCGGATTAAAAATACTCAGGCCCTCGATCCCAATATGAGTTTTTGCCAAGCCGAGATCAATTTTTTTGACCTTTAACGGCAACCCGGTTGCTGCCTCTACACCTTTTTCTAAAACCACTTTTGTAATAATGTTTCTTCCCGCAATCAATATGGCAAGAATAATGGTAAGAACAATAATTATCCGGAATCCTGTTTTCATTTCTCGTCACCCCCTCGCAAGTCACTTATTATTCTAATTATTTTCTCTTTTTTTCAACTCCCGCATCATTTTCTTTTTCTTTTTCTCAATTTCTTTCTTTTTTCGGGCAATCAATCTTTGGGCATTATTAATTTTCCGTGCTGCCCGACGCTGAGACTTGATTACGGCTTTTTCTTCCTTTGATTTTCCAACAGTCGCAAACCAGTCCGACACGCGCTCTAAATACGTGCCATTGGCATCCAACTCACTATAGGCTCCGGTCGTATAACCGCCCTTATTACCGAGCTGAGCATTGACAGGCGAAACCAAACCTGTCAATGCGATCAACAATACGCCTGTAATGATTTTCTTTATTCTATTGTCCAAGACTTCCTAGTTTACCCTTAACTTCCTGGAGCTTTTGGTCAGCTAATTTCTTCAATTCAGCCTTTGCTTTTTCGATAATATCTTGAGCCGCGGTCGAATTGGAATCCAAATTGCTTAGGACATACTTGGCTGTCTTGATCGCTTCATCAAACTGGCCACTGTTAATAAACCCATTAGCTTGTCCAACAAGGTACTTTGCCTGTGCTTCAACTGATGTTTTAGCCTTCGACAGCTCGATAGCTTCGCCAGAGTTTTGCGCCCGTTGGCCGCACCCAAGCACCATCAGAGCTACTATCAAACCTGCAATAGATAATTTCACGCTAGAATTTTGTCGAGTAGAACTCATAATTTTTACTCCTCTTTTTGTTGTTATTACCAAATAGTATTAGGAATGAAACACGCTATTTGTCGCAGAAACTCCTTTTTCCTTATAAAAAAATCGCAATCAACAAAAAACCTTGCCAATGATCACCGTTTTTCTCTAATCATAATAATTTCAGGTATTTTACTCCCTAATGAATTTTATGTAAAGAAAAAACCTACCCCTTGCCCCCTCTATTGAAAGAACGAGATGATCAAAACTCCTAAAATTATCAGCACAACACCAACAATCCTTTCCCTAAACCCTTTTTCCTTAAATAAAAAGATCCCGAAAAGAGATGTCATAATAACACTGGTTCTCTTTACGGCAATGAGATACGGCACTAATGTCATTTTGATCGCGGTCATTTGAAAGATAAGGCCAAGGCCGCCGCACAATCCCAAGGCCACTAAAAATGGCCAAGCCCCTTTGATCTGTTGAGGGATCATGGTTGTGGATTTAAACATCATCCCCCACAGCACGATTGAAACCGCAAGATTCAGCGCAACAAGCCACATTAAGGGCGAAGAATGGATAACGCCAATCTTATCCAGGTTTCCGGAAATACTAAAGAGGATCGCTACCATCAGCATATACCGGGAACCTTTTTCTCTCACTAAACTCTTAAACGGCCCCCAAAATCCCCTGTGGAGCTCCTTAAGGTGAAGAATGTAAGATCCAAAAACAATGAGAACAATTCCCAAGACTCCCATACGTGCCGGGAACTCTCCCAAAATCATAGGCGAGGTTATCAAGAGAAAAAGCGGCGTTAAGGCGCGCATCGGCACCGCAATTGAGAGGTCAGAATATTTGATCGCCCGGAAATAGAAGATCGAAGCAAAAACAAGAATTACGGTCGAAAACCCCAACGCCTGCCAAAACTGAAGGTCTACCGGAGGAATGCCCGTGATCAGCAAACACGGGATCAATAACGGCAGCGAGAAGAAGAACCAGCTCCAAGCCACAACATGCGGGTCAACGCGATCAATAATTTTTTTCCCAAATACATCCTGCAATGAGATAAAAAATGCTGTTACCAATATTAAAGGGATCCACATAATTAATCCGGGATTATTTCATTATTTTGAAATTAAATGTCCAGCACAACCGTTGCCTCCCAGCCCCGAAGAGTTTCCTTGACCTCGAACCGGTGAAGCGTAATGGCTTTAATGTCCACGTTAAGCGCGTGTTTACCCGCGTCGAGCTTTTCACCGTACGCTTCTGCCAAACAAGAAAACCGGCCGTCTTCTTTTTTGATATGAAGATCCTCAATACGCAATAACAGATCTTGCGCGTCTTTATAGAAAATGAGTTCCTGCAGAAATTGAAAGAGCAGCAGGTCAATTTCATCATCTTCAACAGATAAAATTTTTTGCTCTTTGGAATCAATAGCATTGAGGTCTTCAACCATCACATTCATCGTCGCGTCAGCCGTGGCTTTGAACATCTCTTCAACAGTCTCCCCCCACGCTTCAAAAGCAATATCTGCCGTTGCCACATCTTCAAGATACTGGTAAGGCATTTTATCCTTTCACATTTCCGATCGGAGAAAAACGAACAACCCTTTTACTGACCCCCGACAATTCCGTCGCCGCGACCACCTCGTCGATATCCTTGTACGCTAAACCTGCCTCCTCAGCTAATCCGGAATACGAAGCGCTCTGGACATAAATCCCCCGGGCTTTCATCTGCTCTAAAAGAGTCTTGCTGTGAAATTGTTTCCGTGCTTTTCGGCGGCTCATCGTCCGCCCGCTCCCGTGAGCTGTTGAGTAAAAGGTCTCTTGGCTTGCGGGCGTGCCGGCTAGCAAATAGGAACCTGTTTCCATACTGCCGCCGATAATAACCGGCTGGCCAGTTTCGCGATAAATATCCGGTAATTCCTGACTGCCGGGGGCAAGAGCCCGCGTCGCGCCTTTGCGATGGACAAGAACTTTTTGCTCTTTGCCATTGACCGCATGTTTCTCGACCTTCGCGATATTGTGGGCGACATCATAAACCTGATGCATTCCAAGGTCCACAGCGCTCCTTCCAAAGACTTCTGAAAATACTTCGCGGATGCGATGAAGAATGACTTGCCTGTTGGCAAAGGCCATATTGACCGCGCATTTCATAGCCGCAAAATAATCTCTTCCCTCGGGAGAACGAAACGGCGCGCAGGCTAATTCCCTATCGAGGATCTTGATGCCGTATTTACTTTGCATCACTTTAAGAAAAACCCGCAGATAATCCGTCGCGACTTGATGGCCAAAACCGCGACTGCCGCAATGAAACATAATGACAACTTGATTTGGTTTTGTAATACCGAAACTCCTCGCCACTTCTTTATCAAGAACATCTTCGGGCTTGGCCACTTGAATTTCAAGATAATGATTACCGGAGCCTAACGTTCCGATCTGTTTAAACCCCCGGTCGACCGCCTTTTCACTAACCTTAGAGACATCGGCCCCTTCCATGCACCCGCCTTCTTCGGTCCTCTCGAGGTCTTCCTGCCAACCATAACCGTTCTTAATACACCAGCGCGCGCCTTGTTCGACAACACGACGGAATTCTTGCCGGGAAACCTTAACAAAACCGCTTCCTCCGACGCCAGAAGGAACACGCTTAAAGATCGTATCCACAAGCCGCTTTAAATAGGGCCTAACCTCATCATGGGTCAAATTGGTCAAGACCAAACGCATGCCGCAATTGATATCAAAACCTATCCCGCCGGGAGAGATTACGCCTTTCTCAATATCCATCGCGGCGACTCCTCCAATAGGAAACCCATACCCCCAATGCCCGTCGGGCATGCAATAGGCATACTTAAGGATTCCGGGAAGCTTGGCAACATTGGCCACCTGCTCAAAGACGGCGTCATCCATTTGCCGGATCAATGTCTCGGTCGCGTAAACGCGTGCCGGCACGCGCATCCCTTGACTGTACGTACGAGGAAGTTCCCAGACTGTATCTGAAATTTTCTTGATCCCTTTTGGTATCGCCATGGCTGATTATATTTTGATAATAAAAGAGGACGCTTACCTATTGCCCGCGCGTATGATAAACCAATGCGTTGTACATCTTCGCTGGAAGCAATTGGAAAAAATAGGCCAGGCTTTCATAATGGACCTGCATCCAGATATTGAAATACGTTATGGAAGGCCGTGAATATTTTAAAGAATAAGGGGAATAAAATACTTCGAGATGTCTTTCCGGGGCATCCCTTATGATCGCACGAAACCGGTGAAGATGAAAAGGAGAACTCACAACGATAAATTTATCCCATCCAAGATTCTTCGCGGTTTCATAAGCCATGTGCCAATTGGTTTTAGAATCAAACGACTTTTTTTCTGAAAATACCGTTCCTTCCAGGACCCCCTTATCAATCAGAAACTGCCTCATCAGTTCTGATCCGAAAAAATTAAACCGCGGCTTTGCCCCTCCTACGCATAAAATATAGTCTACTGTTCCCTCCCTGTAGAGATCAAGGACATAATTAAGCCGGCGAAGCGTTTCGGAACCTAATTCTCCTGTTTCTTTATTGAAATCATGGGACAGCACAACTGCCATCGACGCCTTTGGAGGGCTGTCCTCAAAAGACCGCACAACCGCCCAAGACCACAAACCTGCCCCGATAAGATCGACGCACAGAATGAAAAATATACCATGCAAGAATTTAAATAACGATTGTTTCATTAGACAAAAATAGAAAAACTCCGTTGAAAATAATACTGGGTCAGTTGATGCCGAAATACTGTTTGAAGGCGGTCCACAAACGCTCAAAATATTCAACCGCCACAGGATCTTTTCGGCTAACCGACCAGACAAACTCGCCATACCCAACTCGCGCTAGAACATATTGACCATACGCGAACTGTCCGATGGCCGTCTTGCCGGTAACGAACTGGCCGATTCCAAAATGGATTGTCAGGGCGAATTGTGAAATGGCCGTGAAGCCGGCCATAAACTGGTCAAATCCGAATAAAAGGCCAACCCCAAACTGAGCGATCGTGATTACACCGATTGCGTACTGCCCGATAGCAACAATACCTTTGGCAATTAACCATTTTCCTGTTTTTTTATTTTTCCCAAAAGCAATATGGACCAGCGGCCAATAGTTGCGGGGCTTTGCCACTCAAAGCCACGATACATCTTGCGAGGATGGCCGCAGTGAGGGCAAAATACAGCCTGCGGGCTGATTAGCCCGGGAACATTGTGAACATGGAACTAATTCGTCGTTTTTCATCTTAAAAAAGATTATATCATTCGAAAGGGGAAAAGTAGATAGTTTATATTAGAATAAAGAAATATCAAGAAAAAGACTTTCGTCGTCTTGACTTTTCAATCCCCAAAGATTAGAATGAGTTATCAATCGCTACCAGGAGAAAAAAATGAATCTCAGCATAATTATACCCGTATATAACGAAAGTAAAAATATCCCTGTTTTATACAATGAACTCAACGAGGTTCTGCCCGGTCTCAATAAAAAATACGAGATTATTTTCATAAATGACGGGAGCTCTGACAACACATTAGAAAACTTAAAAGAAGTTTATTCCAAAGACCGAAAGGTCAGGATCATTGATCTAAAAAGAAACTTCGGCCAAACGGCGGCCATTGCGGCCGGTTTTGAGCTCGCGGAAGGTGAAATCGTTGTGACAATGGACGGCGATCTCCAAAATAACCCCAAAGATATTCCAAAACTCTTAGAAAAAATAAACGAGGGGTTTGATGTCGTAAGCGGATGGAGAAGAAAGAGAAAAGATTTCTTCTTGAGAGTCATGCTCTCGCGAGTAGCCAGCTATTTGATCTCCGGGATGCTTGGTTTGAAACTGCATGATTACGGTTGTACGCTCAAGGCATATCAGAAAAAGATTGTTAAAGACATAAATCTGTATGGAGACATGCACCGGTTTATTCCCGCTGTTGCCCATGCAACTGGCGCAAGAATAACCGAAATTGAGGTTAACCACAGGCCTCGAAAATACGAACAATCAAAATACAGCTTGAACAGAATCATCAAGGTGTCTTTAGACCTGCTTTTATTGGCATTTCTGTCCGAATATCATACGAAACCAATCAGATTCTTTGGGGGCCTAGGTCTCATTAGTTTTCTTTTAGGTATCGTCTCGGTCATAGTCCTGATCTATATGAAAGTTATTTCCGGCATCGACATGACGGGAAATCCTTTGATCATTCTTGCAACCTTATTTATTCTTGTCAGCATGCAATTCATTTCCATTGGCTTAGTAAGTGAAATCAATATCCGCACTTATTACGAATCACAGAATAAAAAAATCTACAGCATAAAAGAGGTCATTTAATAATCCCCCATTAATTAATACCATTTGATGTTAAATGAAAAGCAAAAAGAGTTTATCCTTAAAAGTCACAAAACCACTTCTGTTAGACAAATCGCCAAATTCTTAAATATAAGACGAAATGACGTCAGCGATTTCATCAAGACCTTAGAAAAAGCTCCATCACCTAGCATTTTCTCTAAACATAAAAAGATCTTAATCCCCTTCTCGATTTTAATCCTTTTCATTGTCCATTTCGCGTTAAGATATAACACCTTCTGGCTTTCTCATGTTCCAGGAGATCAAAATCAATATATCGGCCTTGCGATGAAACTTCAAAAAAAAGGTTTTGAAGAGTATAACCTCCGAGGCATAGATCTCAAACCCATTGATGAGAAAATCGACATATTCTCGCTGTCCCTGTCGAAAGATCAAGAAGGCTCGTTGATGAAAGGCCTTAAAAATTCAGGCGTTGGTTATTACGACATGCCCTTTTTCTATAAAGGGCCGGCTTTTCCCATTGCGCTGGCGATATCCCATCAAATATTCAGGCATGACAAAGACTACTTGCTTGTTTGGCCTAATTTAGGCAAGCAGGTGTATAAGAAAAAACCGAAACACTTTTTTTCTTTACAATTTTACGCCGTTATCGTTCCTTTATTTTTCAGCACTGTTTTAATGCTTCTGACATTTTACCTGGGTCAATTACTATTTTCCCATAGAGTGGGTTTTTATGCCGCCTTTATGCTGGCCGTTAATCCGATAAGCATATTGACCGCTCACAAAATCTGGGCCGATGATATGCTCTCAGCTTTTGTAACGTTGTCGGTCCTATTATTCCTTTTAGCTCAGAAAAAAGATAGACTATGGCTATCCTTTCTCGGTGGTATTAGCTGCGGCGTCGCTGTTTTAGCGAAACAAAATGGGGGGATTATTTTTGCCGGACTCATCGCCTATTCAATCTTAATTAAAGGAACATTCAAACATCTGATCTCCTATTTCGTTGGATTGATGCTTTTAACAGCTCCATGGTTTTATAAAGTTTACAGTATCTATGGAAGCCCTATATACAGTCCTCCGCACCCGGACCTTTTAAAAACTGATCCAACGGGCTGGTTTAAACGCGTCGGATCCCGCCCGCGTCCCTACATCCTTTTTCCCGTAGGCATCCCTTATTTATGTCCCCCTTTTATTCTCGCATATGCGACATTAAAGAAATTCGTTTTGCGATTAAGACTCTGGAATCCTCTTGAAAAAAATAATCAAGAGGGCAATAATATCGTTTTACTCTGGTTCTGGATCCTTCCTTTTATCTTGTTTCTCATCTTTTATGGCGGAGGAGACGAACACAGGCGCATGCTGCCGGCTTATCCCGCCATCGCCATTGCTTCAGCTTATATTCTCAACAAATCCCGGATCTTTATAGACAAAAATTTCAATATTATATTGGCGGAGTCCCTCGTCTTTGCCGTCCTTATTGCCAGCGCATTCTGGTCGGTTCCTATAGGATTAGAGACGGTACTGGCAAACGACGCGATCATCACAAAACCTTTTTAACCAAAATGCATATATTATCCTTAAATTATGAGTTCCCGCCGCTAGGAGGTGGCGGAGGATACGTTACAAAAGCCATTAATGAACGTCTCGCAAAAAAAGGATTTAAGGTAGACCTTGTCACTACGCATTATAGTGGATTGAAATATGAGGAGGTCTTAAACGGTGCGCGTATCTTCCGTGTTAAATCCATCAGAAAAAAACAGGCAACATGCGAAACTCCGGAAATGCTCAGTTTTGTACTCTCGGCCATTCCTTTTGTCCTCGATCTTACTAAAAAGAATAAATATGATGTCATTCATTGTCATTTCGCCATCCCGACAGGCATCGTCGCTTATACTGTAAGTAAACTCAGGGGCCTCAATTATGTTGTTACAGCACACGGCTCGGATGTGCCCGGCCATAATCCGCACAGATTCACATTAGAACACAAATTTACCAAGCCTCTGTTAAATATGATCATGAAAAGAGCAAAAACAGTTGTTACCCCATCCCAAAATTTAAGAGATTCCATTCACAGAAAGATCTGCGCCGATCTTCCAATAAAAATCATACCAAACGGCATCGAGTCCGATATGTTTTCATTAGAAAAACAAAGGAACAACTGGATATTGATGTCCGGCAGGCTCCTGGAATTAAAAGGTTTTCAATACGTGCTTGCGGCCCTGAAAGATACTCCTCTTTTCGATTGGGAAATCCATCTTGCCGGTGATGGGCCTTATCGGGAAAAACTTGAAGCCTTAGCTAAAGAAGTTAATACCAAAATCGTTTTTCATGGATGGCTTCCAAAAGGTTCTGAGGAGCTTAAAGACCTTTACGAACATTCAAAAATATTTATACTGCCTTCTGTTGTTGAAAATGCTCCTATTTCCCTGCTTGAAGCTATGAATGCGGAACTCGCGGTTATCACGACAAAGAAAACCGGATGTCAGGAAATTGCGGGTGATTCAGCCTTGCTTGTTGATCCCCATGATGTCGATGGAATAAAGGATGCTATCCTAAAATTAGCCGGAGATGAAAATTTGATAAAGAATTACGGTGAGAAGGCCCGAAAGCATTCTATTGAGCGTTTCTCCTGGAACTCGATCGTTGATAATTACTTAAACGTCTATAAAGAGGCCTGTAAGATATGAGAATTTGTTTTGTTGTCAGCCAAATATTTGCATGGGGTAAATACGGCGGTTTCGGCAGCCTGACCAGAACCCTGGGTAGAGAATTAGTAAAGCGCGGTATCGAAGTATGCGCCGTAACTTTAAAGCGCCCGGAACAACCCTCAACATGGAAATTAGACGGCATAACTGTAACGGGATACCCGGCGAGTTCTGTCTTCTCAAGCGGAAAACTCTATCAAGCACGTGCCGCGGATATTTATCACTCGCAAGAGCCCTCAATAGGGACATATGTGGCCCAGAAAAGCATGCCAAACAGCAAGCATATTGTCACTTCCCAAGACCCGAGAACAAATTATGATTGGTTAATCGAAAGCCGGTATTTTTCCTTAAAGCAGAAAATAACATTTCCGCTGATGTATCTTTATGAAAAGAATTTTTTTATAAAAAAAGCCGTGCAAAAAGCCGACGCCGTATATTGCCAGGCAAAATATATTGCGCCCAAAACAAAATCATTATATGCCTTAAACAATACTCCGGACTTTCTGCCCAATCCAGTCATCGTTCCCAAAGACAATCCTGTAAAAGCCAAAGCTCCGACAGTCTGTTTTGTCGCCAGGTTAGATCGAAGGAAAAGACCGAAGATGTTTTTTGATCTGGCAAAACAATTTCCCAATGTAAAATTCATCACCGTGGGAGCGGCGCATGATAAACAATATGGCAACTATCTAAACGAGCAATATTCGGATATCCCGAATCTCGAAATGGCGGGTTTTGTCGATCAATTTACATCAAACAAACTCTATGAGATTATCGGACAAAGCTGGGTCATGATCAACACGGCAGCAAGAGAGTGCCTGCCAGTTGCTTTTCTGGAAGCCGCGGCAAACCGATGCGCCATATTAAGCTGCAATAATCCCGATGGATTTGCGGAAAATTTCGGTTATCATGTCAAAAATGATGATTATGCCAGTGGATTGAAATTTTTACTACAAGACGATCTATGGAGAAGCCTGGGGAAAAAGGGGTATGAATACGTAAATAAAACTCACGAATTGAACACGGTGATTGACCAACATATTCTCTTCTATGAAAATCTGCTTAGAAAAAAATGATTTATATTCTTACCCTCGCGGAAACAACACCCATTACGGTCGCTAAATCATTATCGCTATAGTGCTGGAATTCTTTATTAATCTTATTTTCTGACTTGAATTTCAAAAATTCCTTCATCTCAATAGTCTGATCTAATATCTTCGCTTCAAATCCATTCTCGTTAAATATTCTGACGTGGTCACTTATCCTGAGCCTGGAAAGCCCTGTATTTATTATCCGCCATGTTTTTTTGTTAAACTTATAAAATTGAAACGGATATTTAAAAAAATGATCCCGGTAATCCGTTCGATGAACCATCCAGGCATCATCTTTCACAATTCTTCTTAGATGCCGGCATAATTCACCTAGATTTTCAATATATTGCAAATAGCTGTTAGAAAAAACAATGTCGATACCCCCCGGACCCACATCATTCAAATCTTCAATTCGTATTACTTTATCCAGGATATGTCGATATGGAGAGTTCTGTTCAATGATTTTATCATCTATTTCTTTATTAAACCGCACATAAGGCTCATAAGCATAGCATGATTTGGCTCCATGATCGACGAGTGAGTAACATGTGCTATTCGTGGCTCCTACACCAAGCTCTAAAATCGTTTTACCTTTGATGTCTATATTCTCACTCTCTTTATATTTCAGATATCTGTCTATGATCAACTTTGGAGAGAACTGACCGGATGTTATTTTATAATACGGCACGAATTTTCCGTATTTCGTCAAAAACTCATAAGAGAAAAGATATTTCCGTATCAATCGTAGCGTAAAGTATTCAATATCATTGAAGATCATTTTTAATAACCTTTTTTTCAAATAATAATTCATGGGCCTCAAATGCGCCCCCGACTAAAGCCATAAAGACCGTTATCCCGAAGATAATGACGGACAAGGCCATGGCATCGGATGATGGGACATGATACCTTCCCAACAGAAATACAAAAGCCCCCTCTCTTACACCAAGTCCGGAGATGGAGATCGGGAATAGCTGCAGAAATATGACCGCGGATCTGATCCAAATGATGGATATAATGGGTATATTAATTTTTACAGCCTGCATAATAAAGTAAACAGAAAATATCCCGGCAAGATGATAGACAAATGACAAAAATAAAGTATAGTTTGACGTTGCTAAGCTCATGCCATGAAAACGTTTGATCGAACCCCAAAAATTTCTCGCTTTTTCGCGAATGAACTCTGGAATTTCTAAAAATTTCAACCCATTAAGCAGATTTTCAATCACATTAGAAACCGTAATGCTTATAATCGATAAATACAATAAGACTGAACACGCAAGCCCCAGGGTCAGGCTGAGCAAAATTGGCGTCGAGTGATAAGGCATTTCAATCAAGAAAAAGACAATCCCTAATATGGCTAAACTAAGCATAAAAACAGTTCTCATAAGGACAACACAAGCCATAGCCTGTGCGGGCATTTTATTCTTCCTGGATAATTTGTGCCACTTAACCAAACCTGCTGACAGTTCTCCCGGCAGAAGCAATCCATAAAATTGAGTTATAAGGTTGATCTTTATTAACCCTAAAACCGCAAACTCCATCTTCTGCCTCTCGGAAAATATTTTTAATTGCATAGCATTTAAATAATGCATTCCAATTTGCAGAAAAAATGCCGGAAATAAATATATGACATTGACATTAGCCAAAGAAGTGAAAATTTGCTGGACGGGTATATTTTGAAGAAGATAATAAAGTATACCTATCGTTACAAGGAATTTGAACAACCATGCTGATATCTTTCTCAATTGTCTCCTTCTGATCATGGCCATCTCTTCGATAAAAACAAATTATCTCTTAACGCGTTGGTATTTTCCGAAAATCGTTTTTAAGACATAAGGTGTTATTCTAATAAATTTCCAAAACGTACCATCCTGTATCATAAAAATGAACAATCGGATAATATGTCCCGGCCGTAAATAGAACTTTTTATAAGCTAAATTGGTCAGCCTAAGAATTTCCTCTGTAGGCAATTCATCACTATTACAGAAGTTCTCTAACACACTCTGCCCTTTAATACCATCGACAGTTCTTGGAGCAAAATATCCTTCTCTAACAGCCAAATCATATAATTCGGTGTTCGGGTAAACCGATACAGAATTAAAACTTGCCCAGTCTGCTATTTCTCTAGCCAAGCCTATGGTCCGCTGTATTGTTTCTTTTGTCTCTCGGGGATATCCAATCATAAAGAAACCATGGGTTTGCATGCCAACTTTTCTGCATATCGCAAACGCATTTTTAATTTGCTCAATTGTTGTTCCCTTTTTCATCAAATCCAAAATGGCCTGATCCCCTGACTCAACACCGAAATCAACCTTGTAACAACCGGCCTTCTTTAACACTATGATCATCTCTTCGTCGATCCTGTCAACCCTAGTAAACATTGTCCAGCGGACTTTTAACTTGTCCTTGATGATCAGCTCGCAAAGTTCCAATACATCCTTTCTCCTAAGGGTAAACGTGTCATCTCTAAACCAGATTTCACGGATCTTAAATTCTTCAACACAATTTTTCATTTCCTCAAATACGCGCCGGCCGCTATTAAAAGTTGTTTTACTCCCCCAGACACCTTTCATACAAAAAGCACATCCAAATGGACAGCCTCTAGAAACCGTGACATAAGTCCAAGGCTTTCTCGCCAAATACGGCCCATATATCTCGTTAGCAAAGAATGATCTGTCCGGCAAAGGCAACAAATCTAAATCCTCAATTCTGGGACGCAGCTCATTCTTCTTAATTTCTTCATCGGTATAGCGTATGGTACCTTTAATATCTTCCGGGATTTTACCGATTTTCTTATATTCATCCACAATCTCTAAGAAAGTAAACTCGCCTTCTCCAATAACTCCCAATTGAAATAACCCTAGTTTTATAACTGTCTCGGAGTCCACGGTGATATGCGGCCCGCCGATGATACGCAATCTATCCGGGAATAATTCTTTGCATGCTTCGCCTATTTCAATAACCCCGGGAAGAGTTTCCGTAAGTGCCGTTATTGCTATTATATCGGGGTTAAAAGATTTTATTTCTGCGATTGTTTGGTTTAGGTTTAAATTTCGCCCTTTAGAGTCCAAAATTTTTATAATGTCATTCGGATTATGCTGTTTTAAATTTGTTGCGATATAAGCAAGGCCTAAAGGCGGATAAACATTGCTGACATGAGGATACATGCCGGAGTTATCTGAGCGCAAAGAGTGATGCCGGATAAATAAAATCTTCATAGCTTAGTTTCCTTCCGTTAATGATAGAGACTAGGCATAAATTCAAAACTTAATGAATTGCTCTATTTGACTACACTTTTCCTTCAATTCTGTTTTTTTATTTTACACCATTCATCGTTATAAACTATCATTTTTCCTTTTTTCCCCATGTTCAAGCTCAACACATCGTAATACCTTGAACAAATCTCTCGCATAATTCCCGCGCAAAGAAATACAACGCCTTAAACCGCTCCTGCCATTCTTGTCCGGGTAATCTTTCATCACCTTCATGAAAAGATTGAAATTGCTTGTCTTTGATCTCAGGGGATGTTATCATTTTTTCGTCGGGGCTGCTTAGGAATCTCTGGCCATCAGACGACATTTTTACAAATTCGTATCAGTGGTATCCGCCTGGTATCTCTTGGGCGGTTTTACCGTTTTGGTCGACAGGAATTGAGTCGGAAACCGTAAAATTGAGGAATCTGAGGATGTCTAAAAAGAAAATATGTATTACTGGGGGATGGTACAGCAGCCAAAATACAGGCGACCAGGCCATATTAATAACAATCACCGACCTGCTCAAGAAAAGAATCCCTGATGCTCAATTTACAGTATTTTCATCCAAGCCAGAATTTATTAAGCAAAAGTACGGCTTTCAGTCCTTTAGTCATCGCAGACAACTCCTGAAGGAATTATGGAGCTTAATGACGGCCGATCTTCTTGTTATGGGTGGAGGTACACCATTTTATGATGATCTGCTTCATATGTTACATTATTCATTTCTGATATTTATTGCAAAGGTCTTTAATACCCGAACAATGATATACGCTACTAGCTCCCGGAAACTTAAGACAAAGTACGGCCGGATTTTAACAAGATATATATTCAATAACGTTGATCAAATTACAATTCGTGAAAAAGAAACAATTACTGAGATTAAAAAACTCGGAATAAAAAAACCGTTTCACCTTACCGTTGATCCCGCCCTCACATTGCCGTTAGCGCCCCCAAAGGTTATGGATGAAATTCTGCATAAAGAGAGCTTGAACGATCTAAAGAGACCATTGATCGGAATATGCCTGCGCCCCATGTTAACTGATGCATTCCATATTCATCATTATCAGCTATTTTCCAAGGAAGAAATCGAACATTTTAAGCGAACACTCGTAAGAATTTCAGATTATTTGACTACTATTGGCACTGTTGTTTTCGTGCCAATGCATACAGTTGCCCCTGATGATGACCGTGAATTTGCACACGAAATTATAGGCCGAATGCAGAATTCTTCAGAGGTCAAGTCTATAGAAAATTCATACAGCCCTCAGGAAAATAAAGGCATCTTAAGTAAGCTGGATCTTGTGCTCGGGGTCCGTCTACATGCCCTGATTCTGGCTTCTTCAGCTAATGTTCCTGTGATAGCCATTAGTTACGGGCATAAAACAAGCGGGCTTATGGAATTGCTTGGATTAAAGAATTTTTCGTTTAACATCGGTCAATTGAACTATGATGATTTTAAAAAACAAATTGATTTCTTTTGGTCAAATAAGGACAGAATTAGAGAGGAATTAAAGCGGCAAATGATCGGTTTAAAAAAAGAAGCTGAAAAGAACGCTGAAAAAGCCGCAGCATTATGTGATCTGTAACAAGAAAGAAATTTCCCTAGAGGTTCCGCCAACCTTTATTTGCCATCCGAATACAGATCATAAACATCCCCTAGCCCGACAAAATGCGTGTCCATCTCCTGGAAGAATTTTAATACAACCTCCATACGGGACAAAAGCCTTTTTACGCCATTCTGACTTCTTGTATACGGACTCGCATTAGGAATGACCTCCATGCTGTGAAACATCATGCAGAAAACAATGCATTTTTGGTCATTATATTTTTGAATATATTGCCTGATCAACCTCTTCTGTTCACAAACGCTCATGTGCGTGGGCCTTAACCAACTATAAAATAGCCACTGGTCCGGCAGCATTGGCAGCCTCTTCCCACCGATCGTGATCGGCACTTCTAATATCCCTGAAGTATCATCCTTTTTGCTAAAATCATCAGGGTCTATAAAATACGGCTGTTGAGGATAATTCTTAAAATTAGGTCCCTTTTGTTTAGCCCAATCAATGTGTGGTGTGACGCTGCTATCGACTAAATATCCTAATTGTTTTAAGGCCTTGATTGTGTTGCTATCCGCACCATACCTGCCGGCCCTATAACATAAAGGCTTACGGCCGATCCTCCTCTCAAAAGAACGCGTCAAATTCTTTATTTTCTCGAATTCTATTTCATCAGAATAATCATAGCAGGCAAATTTGGCGGATCGCCCTTCAGAGCACCTGTCCATCTCGACATGGGGCTCAATAAATTCAGGATGCAGATGCGCCCCTAATTCATACTTGCCCGTTAGAGACAAAATAGCCTTGACACTTTCATCGCTTTCTACAATCTCCGGGCTTAAGAAATATGTCGGTTTGGCGCCAAACCGATTAAATACCGGCTGTAGCAAGTTCGGAATGCCATAAGTGACTGACGTATACGATAAGGGATCGCAACGGTCCCAATTCGGGGAACAATCCGCTTCGACATCAATAGTAATAGCTACGTATATCGCGCTCATTCGGATATTTCTTCTCGTTTCAAGTAAGAAAACAAGACCTGATATATTCAAGAAAAATTTTAAAATTAATTTTTGAAACTTCCGCTTTTCGAGTCTCAAACTTGTAATAAACTTCTTCAATGGCCATCTTAGATGGCGCGGATTTCAAGAAATCAAATAGTATTTTATATCCCCGCAATCTAAAATGCTTCAATTTTGTTTTATAAGAAATACTTTTTTTCCAGAATTTTGTGTGACATCCAAAAAAGCCTCCAAGGACATCATAAACCAGATATTTCTTTCCCCTTGATAACAATGAGATCTTGCCCACAAGAGTCCCCACAAAGGAGATCACCCTTCGGCTAAAACTCCATTCCTCCTCTACTTCAACACGGGAAGCCACAACTAAACGGTTTCCCGTTCTCAAAAGATTAACAACATCCCTAACCTTACCCGGAGGATGCTGCCCATCGGCATCCATAACGACAAAATATTTTGTTTGAACGAATTCTGTGGCTTCCAGCACGCTAACCGTCAGGCCGTGGACGGCTTTGTCAGCGCGGTCATGAAATAACAGTTTTTCATATCCTAAACTCAAAGCGTTTTTCTTGGTATCATCTTTTGAGCCATCATCCGATACAATAATGTCGCATCCATATCCGGCGATAAGGCCTGAAAGCAAGTTAGAAATATTTTTCCCTTCGTTAAAAGTGGGTAAAATAATAGTCACATCATCGTAGGACCTTCTCGGGCCGGACAGTTGCCCTTTCCTGGCGCACATGAAAATTGTAAGCTTGCGCATGACAAAGGTAATATCGATTGTATATCCATGATCTATAAACGTTTTCCTTATTTTCTCGACAGAAAAATGGTTGATATGGCCGCACCATTTTTTGTAATAAGGGTCTTGAAGGATATATCCCTGAAAGACCACCTGCAGAAAAAAGAGCGGCCTCCATAAGCTCAACAACACATCAAAGGGGACCGAAATGATGTAACTGCCTCCCTCCTTTAATATCCTTTTGGCTTCTTTTATAACCTCATTGTAGTTCTCTACATGTTCCAGAAATTCGAAAGATGTAACGATGTCAAAGCTTTCATCGGGCAATCCTGTATCATCGGCATTAGCTATTTTATAATCGGATAATCTTTCTTTTTCTTTCCCTTCTTTCAATAAACCTTCGTTAAGATCGACACCAAAAACTTTTAATTTATTACTATTCCAATCACAGCTGCCGGCACCCAGATCACATATCTTGGCATCTTTTTCACATTGACTTTTAACCAGGGAATTAGCTATTCGATATCTGTTGAGATGGAACCATTTTCTTAAAGGATTCTTGGAAACGGTCACGTCATGATATAAGTTTTTATCAATATTCTGATAAATGGCCGCGTCTGTTTTGTTTTCAGATGACATAGATAGCATTATAACATGAAGAATTATCGTAAACTAAAAGAAAAAGTCCTAAATTTTGGTTTTTCCGTGCATACAGCAAGTTTTATAAGAATCTACTTCGAATCTAGACCCAAGGAATACCTGCTGATATAATATGTCATATTTCATTCGTAGGCACCTCTTGTATCATAGGCAATACCATTATTTGATATTGGACTTTAACCGCTATGCAAGACAATTCAAATTCTTATAAAGAATGGGACCGGATATGGACGCGTAAAAACTGCGGGTCTAAATTCATCAACATGGGCCGCAATGCCTATAATTCCTTTTTTAAGAAGCTTCTCATGCGTCGCCTTAGAAGGGATTCTCAAATGCTGGAGCTGGGCTGTGGGACAGCAACTATAGGAATGCTGTTAAGTCCCTTTATCAAGCGCTATACCGGTCTTGATCTTTCAGATGTCATACTCGAAAAAACAAAAAAACTGATAGCAAAAAGAGACATACACAATATGGATTTATTAAAAGGGGACTGCCGGAATGTTCCCTGGAGCCATAAATTTGATCTTGTCTGGAGCCAAGGCCTCGTCGAGCATTTCAACAACGCGGAACTTATTGTCAAAGAGCACTTTAAAGCGACAAAGCCCGGAGGCACCGTATTAATCAGCGTGCCCTACACTTACTCATATCTCAACATTTGGTACTATCTTACCCGGCCGAAATTCTTAAGGCGCTTCTGGCCATGGACAGATCAAACTTTTTTCTCCGCCAAGTCCTTGGGCATCATCGGAAAGAGAATCTCGCCAAACGCCAGGTCCTTTGTGTTACAGCCATTTGTTCTGGGAATTGTTATTTTAGAGATCAAGAAGCCAAAAGCTTTTTATGAAAACACAGTATAAACAATATATTCTGGAAAACACCAATAAGAAATCTATGAAAGAGATTTCCAAGGACCTGGGCCTGAAAGAAAGAAAGGTAAGAAAATTTCTGGAAAAACATAGGGGCAAAGAGGAAAAGAAAAGCTTTTTCACGCGAATTAAAGAATTATTCCCTCTCCTGAGCATCCTCGCCCTGAGCCTGTCTCTGAATATCATAGGGAACACCTGGGGCATTCCGGCAAACTGGCATCCTGACAATAAAGTGCATCATATCGCCTCTTTTTTTAAGACCGGAGATTTAAATCCTCATTTTCTTACTAATCCTTCATTGAATTTATATTTACAGTATTTCTTTGTTAAATTCATGATGCTGTTTAAGGGGCAAAGTCTCGTTAACTCCCCTGCCCTGATCACCCATTGCAGAACAGTCATAGCTATCGTCGGCTGTATAACCGTTTTTATTGTTTTCCTGATCTCACGTCAGCTTTTTAACAAAAGATCGGGCTTGCTATCAGCTCTTCTATGCGCATGCGCAGCCGGAAATGTTTTTTATAGCCATTTCTCCACACCTGAAGCCCTCGTCACGCTTCTGAGCATGACATCCCTATTTTTCATGATCAAATTCCTAGACAGCCGTAAAAACATCTTTATTTACCTTGCCGCATGTTTCTTCGGGCTGGCTTTTTCCACAAAATTTACAATATTTCCCCTTTTTGCTTTCCTTGTATTATCACTTTATCTCGTCCAGAAAAAACAGCACGCGAATCTAAAAACGGATGCCGGTCTTATGCCTAGGCGCAACAACCCGATTATTGTACAAGGACTTTCGTTACTAGTCGGCATTATTATAATCGCGTTCACGCTTATAGTGATCAATGATAATTCATCGACACACGTCCTGACTTATCTGAACGGGGCCAGTTTCAAATCTGAATGGAATGCCATAAATGCGGAATATATACCGTTTTTTGTCTCCAAAATCAAAAACCTGCTTTTACTAATGGGCTTTATGCTTGCCGTCGTATTTCCCATTATCCAGCAGATGAAAACGGTCGCTACACCTATTAATAATTTGCTTTTTTCAAAAGAACTTTCTTTATCGGTTTTACTTGTGATCATTGTTTTTCTTATCGGGACACCATTTTCCATATTAGATCACAAACAATTGTTTCATGATCTGTTTGTCAGCTGGCAAGCACAGTATTATTACGCCGGATTTCAGCTTTCCGGCATGAAATTCTACCCGTATTTACAGCACGTCATAAACTTAACCGGTTGGCCTCTATTCATTGCCGGTATGAGTGGCATGGTCTGGTCAATCATATCCCCATCGATAAAGAATAAAAGCAGACTTTATATTCTCATCGGATATTTCATTTTAATATACGTGTTCTTGTCGACAAGGTCCAACACCTCACAAAGATTCATTTTTCCGATCATTCCTATTATCTCTGTTTTTGCGGGGATTTTCTTTGAGCTGGGAAAAGAAATAAAATGGCCGAAAGTAAAAATGTTAGTTATGCCTGCAGTCGTTTTCATAACAGGGTACTCCCTCTTTTACGCAATAAATGTGGACCTGCTATTGCTCAAAGATTCGCGGGTCGAAGCCAATCGCTGGATTGAAAGAAATATTCCCGGAAATGCCGTCGTTGCAGCATTCTCTTACCAAAGGTATCTTCCAAACTTTGATAAAAACCGCAAAATTCGCTTTCTTAATCAGGTGGTCAACCGTGACTCCGACATTAAACAATTTATAGAGACATTTCCAACGATTCCTGTCGATTATTTGATACTTTCAGACCTTTTCTATAAACGTTACATGCACTATGAAAATTATCCTGTTAGAAAGAAATTCTTCCGGTCTCTCCTCAATGAAGAAATGCAGTACACTATTGCCGCAGAATTTAAGTACAAGAGCCTACTGACCCCGGAAGTCGATTTTGTTAACCCCAAAATAACAATTCTAAAAAATAAAAGAAGCAATCTTTAGGTGCATCCATTATATTTTAGGCTGTTAGTTTTTCTTAATAATCCTATAGACAAGTGAAAAATGCCGCAAGCGGAAAGATCTAGAAAAATTTAAAGATCCATTCGCGGAAGGCCGGTAGAGCAAACGACAGCCCTAAGAAGACCAGGAAGATAAAAGCAAGCTTCCAGATCAGTTTTAATGCCTTGAACACCACCCACAGAACAGCAACGGCGACAAGGACGATTAAGATTTGAGTTTTAAGATCGGTGAAGTCCATATATTTCCAATTTAGAGATTTTCTATCTCAGGAGCCGGCAATAGTATCCGCTCAACAAGCGCCGGTTTCAAAGCAATATCCGTCTCGCACACCCTAAGAATCGTCGTCGGCTGATGCTGACAAATACTGACCACAGCCGGGACATAGCCATCCATCCTTTTGTTGCTGTAACGGTTGTTCCCGGATAGTTGGAAACCGTCACGTATTTGTTGGCTAAGCGTCCGAAAAGAACACTTTTACCCGCATTGGGATTTCCGACAATGATAAACTTCCTTACACCGGAATTAAAAGAGTCCTTTTCTCGCGCTTCTTTTTGCATAAACGCCACTGTATATCACCATAAATAAGTTATTTATCGGCTTAGTTGCATGAACCATAATACTATACTCACTGCCTTTGTCAAGAACTGTGTAACCAAACAGCCCCCAGGGTCTGTTTGGGGTTCATTTCAAAAGCCTTGAACCAACTTGCATTATATGGCATAATATTTTTTCATTTGAACCAAATATCAACAATAGGTAGTATCAAAATAATATGGGAAACGGGTAAAAGACACAAGCAACAAGCAACAAAAACCAAACAAGATACAATGACCAATTATCAAGGCCCAAATCGTTTTTCACCAAGTCTTTTTTAGTTATTGAATATTGGGTTTTGGTTATTGTCTGTTTCTTGTAACTTGTTTCTTGGTTATTAATCGAAGCTTTTGACAATACTTAATAAACTAAAAGGAGTTCATGATGATCAGTCAAGCCAAACAGATTGCCATATCTTTAACTTTTATGATCCTTTTTCAACCGTTTCTAATTCAGAATATTGTTTCTGCCGAGGATCAGCCCGAAAGTCAATGGAAAAGAGAAATTGCTTTAGGATACAATAAATCCACCGGAAATACTGAAAAGTCTGAATTCAGCATTGTCGGCGCTATTAAGAGAGAAATGGAACACGCCCAATTCGGCTCGAGTGTCGATATTTATTATTCTTCCAGCGATGGGCAGATGGACTCGCAAAAATGGACGAGTTTAACACGCTATGCTTTTGATTTTTCGGATGACTACAAATGGTTCAATTCCTATCAAGTGGAAGTCAATCATGACCGGTTCGCTGATATAGACTATCGCGTGTTGCCTTCCGTCGGTATCGGCTACTGGTTCGCAAGAGAAGAAGATTGGACATGGTCCGTGGAAGGGTCGGCCGGTTACGAAATGACCAAATACCGTAGTGATAAAGACGACGATAACTCTCCCGTATTGCTCGGCCGCACTTTTTTAAAGAAAAAGATACTTGATAATGCTTTCATTTCGGAAGACTTCAGCGTGATCCCAACTTTAGACAATACCGGAACCCGGTTTAAATCCGAAACAGAATTTACAAATCCTCTAAGCGAAGGACTGGACCTAAGCATTAAATATATCGTTAACCACGACACCGAGCCGTCGCCCGATAAAAAGGAAACCGACACGCGGCTCATCACTGCAATAAAATATTCGTTTTAAACAAGACATAAAGAAGTACCTAAGTTTTGAAGAAGCCTTGGAGCGAATTCACCCCTCTGACAGAATCAGAGGGGTGCTAAGCGAGAAGGCTTCTTCAGGGCTTAGGGCTTTTCTGTTTAAGGTATTGCGCTCAATAGGCCCTTCGGGCCAATTCGCTTCATACCTTAAACAAACGCCCACAAAAAAGGCCCGGTTATTACCGGGCCTTTTTATAAAACTTTAAAACCGATCACTTTGTTTTCGGTTTATTTTGAGGATCAAGAAGCTATTTGCCGGCCTCCTGGACATTATCCGACCCCTTAACAACCCATCCTCCTACAGTACCGAGGTCTTCACCAAAACCTTTTATCGTATTACACCCTATACATGCAACAGCCAATACTAAGCAGATTCCTGCTAATATCGTTTTTTTCATCTCTCGCTCCCGTCATTTTCATCATTCACCATTAAGGTGAAATGACGAGGCTCGTACCCCCCGCTTAACAGAATGGGTACGGCCTTTCATTGAATGATAATAACCATCCCTACGATTTATTATACAATAAGCAGTTTAGAGTATCCCGCGATACCTCTGTTCTCCTCCATTAACAGCCTGAAGAAAAGCAGAGAACTTACGCGCGGGAATAACCATTTCGGTAACCTTCTCATGCGTCACATCCTCAAAGATCATCGTCATGCCGCGGCGCCCGTCATCATCAACAAAATGCTTAACGTATAAGCTGTATCTCGAACCGCAATAATCCCATTCAACCAAGTCATTGACCTTAGGCACAAGAAAACTCCTCCGTTCTACTGTTAAGTCTTACAATACCTCAAAGAAACAAATATCTCAACCCTTTAAACCACAAAATCACTTTGTTATTTTATAGTAATTTCAAACATTTTCTAACCTTTTCTCTCGCAAATGACCTATAATTAAGGCACTGGTAGACGATTTGGTTGC
>JAGLQN010000002.1 GCA_023136835.1 Candidatus Omnitrophota bacterium
CTACTTTGTGCCCGCAACACGCTACCCTCTGGAAGTACCTTTTTTTGTTACGATTATTGGGCAGAATAATTTGATTGTAGTGTTGTGTGTCCTGTCGGACGGCGGGCCGCGTAGCCGCGGACCTTGAAAAAGATAGGTGCCGGGGTTAAAGATTAAATCAATGCGCCATTTCAAACTAAATCTTTTCGCTCACACAAGCGACGTGACGACGACCCGCACGCCAGGCCGACGGACGGACCACACGAAGGCACTAACGACAAAGCGACGTCGTGGAAGGTCTCGACGGCTTTGTGGTGTGTGTGTCAATGGGCGCGGAAGACGTACGTTGATATATTAGCGCGGCGGGCCTGGAAGCCCAGCACCCCCCCCATATGAAAAACTGGCCTTAATATTGATGTTGTTTTTTAGATTGGTCGTCAACGCCGTGATTTACACAATCCACCAGGGCGGTGAGCTGTTCACACCCCCCATATTTTTTTCAGGACCGCCCGGTATTTACTACTACCCCCCCCTTATCTTTTAGATCGCAGGGTCAACCGTAGTTTTCTGTCTAGTACCGCCCGGTATTTTAGCAAAAAGAATTGTTGTAATCGCACATCAATACCCCGCGAGCTTAGTAGCTGTGGTACGCTCGGCCCGGTGATCGATTTAATAACCTCACGCTTGCCCTTTCGTGACATGCGCGCGCGCTTTGAAGGATTCAATAAGTTCCGGCGGCGTGCGCTACCCTGGAATCCGGAGAAGCGCGCAGACTTAAAGCGGCCCGTTCGCACCATTCCAAACTTGTCGATCTTGACGGCCGGGCTGGGTGAATTGTGGCCGACCTTAAAGCCGTGTAATAATTCAATCCTCTTACCGCGCTTGACGGACCAGGTAATGCCCTTCTTTGTTTGCCGCAACCCGTAGTCTTTTACGTTGATCCGGCGGGCCTGATAAACCAAAAGATATCTTTCACGCGTTGTCGTCGCCCTCTTCGGCGGCCTCTTTGCTTTGTTCACCTGTCCGGCCTTCACCATAAAACTAAAACGAAGTTGTCGCTTCGCTTCCGGGTGTGTGTCGCGTCCGGCACGATTAAGCGCGAATACTTCCGCCTTACGGATCGTCCGCGCTGTGTTCTTGACGTCCCTAATCACTTGATCAATGTTTGTTGTTTTTGCCATATCAAATCCTTTTAAATCATATTATCATATCAAAATCAAAGTCTCTATAAAAAAAGGTCTTATAATACCCTCTACTCTCTTAAAAAAAAGTTCGCCCACGGCGGAAGATTATTATAATAGACAATAGTAATACCCCCCATAAAAAACAAAAACCTAAAAACCTAACAATATTAACACACTAAATATATTCAAAGTACTGCTTATAACCTATGATTCAAAAAACAACGTATACCCTAATAAAAAACTTTCTTTTTTTGGGAGTATGTACCGTTTTACGGCTACGGGGTTACTACCCCCCCCTATTTTTATTGATATTTCAACAAAATCAACAAATTAAGGTAATACCCCTTACATTTAAAAAATCGCGGCGGCTTCGCCGCCGACCGAAAAGCCCGGGCGTTGCTCCCTATTTTTTAATGTAATAATAATAATACTATAGAATTAGAAATTAACTGCGGTCGGCTTAAAGGCGAAGGATAGCCCGGGGTGGGCCTTCGGCCGATCCGGGCGGATCAAAGGCAAAGTATTGTCCGGGGATATGCGGCCGTCGGCCGCGGCCCGGACACAAAAAAAGCGGCCCGAAAGGACCGCTTTTTGTCGATATAGTGAACGTTTTGTTCTAGGACGATTCAGACGCCCCCAAAGGCGCCTCTTTCGAACCTGGGGCCTGGTCCTTCGGGTCGCCCAAATCGTCCCGTGTCGTCGATTCTGCGGACCCGGACGTTTTCGAGTCGGCCGGTGGTTCATTTACAAGTACTTTTCGCCAATTACCGCGCCCGTCAGCGGCCCCGATAATATTACCTTTTGTTAATTCCTCAAGTATATATATCGATTCACCATCGGATAAATTAAATCGATTTTGTATTTGAAGCTGTGTCACATTTTTTAAACCAGAAACATAGCTTACTATTTCAGAATAACCGACCGTTTCCTTGCCAGCCGTGACAGAGTTCATCAAAAAGCCGTCCACGTCGGGCGCCGTGTCCGTAGCCTGGTCAAATTGGCCGTTGATCAATTCGCCGCCCGGCCCGCCCGTTGCGTCGCCCAGGGCCATTTGCAGGGGTTGAAGCTTATCAACGTATTTTGCTTTTGTGCGCCAAAACGTACCGCATTCCGTACAATGGATTTGCGAATGCTCCGAAGGTGTATATTTGTATCCGCTAAAGGCGCTTTTGTTGTGCTTATACATTGTGACAAACCATTTACGTTGATCGATCGGCTTGTTTCGTTCCGGGCAATGACACACCGAAACAAAAGGGGTCCGCTTATGTTCAAGAGGATCCTCTTTGATATCCGAAACCGGCCCGGGGCGCGCCTTTCCGGGTTCGTTAATTCCATTAAGCGCTTTTTTCGCGTCCTGGACGTCTCCCGGGTCGGCCGTTAAGGGCGCCCCATCGTCGGCAATACCGACAACATTAACCGCGCTATCCGGCGGACCGTTACCCTTCTTAATCGCCGCCCACCTGGACCCGGGCGGCGGGTCTTTCCACCGGGGCCATAATAGCTTATAAATTACCATCACCATTGCCACAATAACCAAAATTACAAATCCTGTCTTCATTTCTTCCTCCTTTTTTTGATCGCCGGGCGGCGGCCGAAGCCGCCAATTATACAGCATCCAATCTGTTATTTTTTACCCGGCTATAATTATTTACCGTCGATATGAACGATATTTATTTCTTTAGCGTCTTGATTTTCACCCTCAAAAACCTTTAAGGCGTCGGCGCTTTCCTTCTTTACTTCCGACAACGTTTTTAGCCCGATCCGGTCCGCTACTTCCTTTATGCTTTCGGCCTTCATATCGGTTATGGCCTTTTCGTTCGGCACGGATTCACCGCACCAACCCGTAGATCGTACAACCGGCCATATCGCGCGGTTATAAAGATACCCCGGCGGCTTTACAGAACCATCATCGTCATATTCCGTAGCGGCGGGCGCACGTCTTTTACACAACCCTAACAGATTGTTTTCTGCCGGTTCGCCGTCATAAAAAGCGCATTCCCCACACGGCCAGATTTGATGCCTTAAATAGTCAAAGTCTTCGGGCGCATGTTCACCCTTCTTGACCTCGATCACCCCCGGCAGATCATCACCGGTTACACCTTCACCTATTTTTTCTTGACACATAAAATTACCCCCTTTATTAATATTATTCAACCAACGGGCGTATTTCGTCCCATTCTTGATATACTCTACTTAACATATCCTTCATTTCTCTTTCTTCTACTACTACTGCATCCCAGACCTCTTTATTAATATACTTATTGACCTCTCGTTTAATTTTAGATTCTAATATCGCCGGGTCAAGCGCGTCAAGCTCCCACGAAGTATATCCAAACCTTTTAATATATTCTTGAGCGCGGCTATCTGATATTTTTGTGGGGTTTGGTGGCGGTTGATATTCTTCCACCTGGTCCATATTAAGAGCAAGCCTTATTACTTCTACCTCTTCCGGAAAACCCGTAAAAATATTTAGACGGTCGATATTGTCCCTTGTCATATCTATACCAGATGGGTCATGGTCTCCCAGGTGGATAAGTATACACCTTTTACCCCCTACTATCTTGTTTCTAAAGCGCCGCCCCGACCGCCAAGCCTCCGAAGCTGACAAGTAACCCTTACAGGCCATGTGCGGTATTAGAAAAGGTTTACAGGCCCTTGATACAACATTTCCAAGCGCTTCTTTTTCAACCCAAACCTCAATGTAATATTCTTGACGCGCCCACCTATCAAAACGAATGTAATCCGGGAGATCTTTTATAGGGCTTAACTCGTCCTCATCATACCAATATCCATGATGTTGCCGGTTACGATCTTCAATAGACGACCATGAGAGCATACCGGACATGCGGGCTTTTGTAATAATTCGCCCCAGGTTCTTATAGCTCCTTTCTGAATTTGCGATTATACCCCTTGCAACAAACTGATAATAAAGCTGGCGGACCGTTAATATATATCCGGCCGTATCATATTCGCTAATTATGTCGTCGGCTTGATCTATTAAATCACGCGTTTTTTCTTTCGGCGACCATTCTATAAATTTTTGCTTCATTTCAACCCTCCCGTTTTTTATTCACACACACCCAGACCTGCATAGGCGCAAATAGTACTTTCTTGTTTTATCGTTCCTAACTCCATTTGACCGTCAAGCGTTTTTAGCGCCCAGGCTACATGCTGGTCAATGGTCCACACGATCGCCTCACCGGTGATCTTGTTAAATTTACGCCGTGGCAAATAAGACAGGCCGGTTTGCTTCTCAACCTCTCTAATTTCGGCGATACGATCCGGGTAGTGCCGCGCTAATACTATCAACTCATTACGCCCGGCATTGACACACGGGAAGCAACCAACGCGTTTTAAGCCCTTCTTATAAAGCGGGTTTATATCGATCCTATATTTTTTATGTATTGCAAAAACTTCCGCGGCGGACCAGGTGATTATCGGATTCCATAGTGGCCGCCCGTAGGTGCTTTTGTCTTCATGTTCTTTTCGTTTACTTCTTGCCTTTGATTCGGCCGCGCGTATCCCGGTTATTATGGTGCAATCATCAGCATAGGGTTGTTCTTCAAGCCACCGCAAAAACGGCACGATCTTTAACCACTCTGTACAAAAGCGCGCCTTCATTGACGGGAACCGCTTCTTCTTTATAGCCAACGAAAAAAAATCATATTCACCCTTCAACTTTATTACTTCCGTACCGGTCCACCCATTCAACAAACCCGATATATAATCAATATAAGCATAAGTATCCTTTGATTCGTTGCCGGTATCCTGGAACGTAACAATGGGTACAATGTTCTTTTCCTTAATCAAATATAGCAATGTCGCGGTGCTATCTTTGCCGCCGCTAAAACAAAGCACGTATTGATGTTTCAAATTAGCCCCCTAAAAAAAACTTAATTGACCGCCGGTGTGTATAATTATTTCGTCGTCATTATTGCCAAAAAGCTTTAATATCCTACCGTCAACGGCCACCAGTTCACTAAAACAACTATCGGTGTCAAAGTCCAGGTACATAGCCCCCAAACTATATGTTTTATGCCCCATAACTTCATATTCCCCGATAGAAATAACCCTGTGCAACCGATCACTATAGCTAGTACTTATTATAGCCCCGGGACCTATCAACCCGGCAACGTCCGCCTGGTCTTCCGGGGTTTGTCTAAATATCATTCCCGGCGGAATCGGATAACCCAATTCGTGTTGACATGAATTATGCGCGTATTGTTTCCAGGCGCCCATCAAACGACCCCCCCGGCCTTCTTGTAGCCCCACACGTCATTTAATATTTTCAAGCGCTTTTGAAGGGTATCATCACGTAACCCGCGCTTAATCAGGAATTCTTTAAACGTCATTTTTTTAAAAAACGACGGTTGATTGCACCAAGCGGCTAGGTCCGCATAAAAGCCTTTCTTTGTCGATTGATAACAATTATCATCACGCATTAAATAAGGTAGGCATTTGTTTTTCTTGCACCAAGCTATCCTGGGGATCACGTCGGTTGACAGGTCCATTTCAGCGCTACAATAAATATAAAACCTAATATATATCGATTTAATGTATTTCAACAATATATCAAGCTTATCGTTAAGGACCTGCGCGCTTGATATGTTATCAAAGGCGAAAGTATAGGGCTTGATATAGTGTTTAATCCGCGACAATAGCCTTGCGTTCTCATCATCAACCAATCTAATATCTAGCCCCTGGCTAAATGAACATTTTATTTTCTTATCAATAAGGCGTTGCAATATTGCTTTATGATCTCGATATGCCAGAATATTATTGTCCAAAAATTCAACCCGGTCATGTTCTATTATTGAATCAAGATCGGTTTCTTTATAAATGCGGCCCTCTTTTTCCGGCACGATACAAAACCCACAATTTCGTATACACCCCCGGGTAATAAACCCGTAAGACGTCCGGTTTTCCGGATAAATGCTGTAGTCCGGCGGGCAACAATCTATTTCCGGCGGCAACTTCTTTTTTATATCGTAACCCGATCCGCCGATATCAACATGATCACAACTCACGACCTTAATAATGTCCCGGTTACATCTAAATATTACAGAAACAAACACCTTGTCATATTTCGCGGCGGTGATCGTTTTCCTACCCTTGCGCCCCCGGTTGTATCCGCTAAAACCAAACCGCCATAGGGTTATATTATGCCCGCGGTCCCGGTAATAAGTTGATATTTTCATGAGCGCTAAGTTTGGTATTTTACTATCCGCGTCTATTAATAATATATTATCCATTTTCAACCTTTTATTGTCTTTGCCATGCGGCATAGGCGCTATCATAATCACCAAAATAAGGCGTACCAGGTGGGATCACATTGCCCACGGTTTTAAAAGTTCTACCTATCGCCCACCTGGTCACCCGGCAATCGATACGAACCCAATAGATCAACCCTACGCCTTTAAGTCTTTTAAAGTCTAATACGGTCCGTACCGTGTACGCCTTATTTGTGAATCTTGCGGCCAATATAACCCCCTATCCCCACCCCGGGTTGTCGTCGTCTTCTTCGTCAGGGTCCGGCATCTCCATTACGTTAAAATAATCCGGGTGCGTCCGTTCAAGTTCGCGTAAGAATTTAACAAACTTAGGTTGTTTTTGATAGCCATTTTTCCCGGATCGTATCAAGTGATATTTCTTTAAAAAGCTAACCACCTTTTTGATCGTATCAAGCCCACAACCGACAAAATCCTTTAAATCATCACGCTTTATACTGGTACTAATTCGTAGATGATAAATCGTTTTAACAAAGAAGTTGCCCCTGTTTTTTTCTATTCCGGTCTTGCGCTTCTTCATAAATGCGGTTTCCAGTTCTTCAAAATTAAGCAGGTGGGTTTTAAGCTTGACGATCTCGGAATACTTATCTAATGACGCCGATTGGTGGCGATAAATACACCCGATAAAATCAATCGCGGCCTCAACATGTTCCTTTTTTACTGTCACCGTTTCAAAGTTTTCCGTTGACATAACTATAAAAGCAAGCGCGGTTGATATGCGCGCCAAATTATATCGAAAATCGGACGGGGCTACCAAAGGAATATCAACGGCGTTACCGAATTCCTTACTTAATATTAGCGCCTGGCTTAAACAATATTCCTCTGCTTCCGGATCAAAAAATATTTGATCTTCGGTGCGGGTCCAGGCAAAGAAGACGGCCGAACGTAGCATTGAAGGGGTTATTTTTGGCAATTTTGTATTTTTTCGGTTCATCACGCTATAATCCATCATATCACCGGAATTAGCGAAAACGGCAAAGTCAACGCGCCTTAATATTGTCGGCGGGTAGATCGTCTTTAGCGTTTCGCAACCATACATACATTCGTCCATCACCCGATCGTATTTAGGGTTACACATCATCAACAATCTGGTCATAGAATCATAGCCCCGGGATTTCACCCGGTCAATTTGCATAAACCCTTCGTCCATAGCTTTACTAATAGATTGAAGGTCGAATTCTTGAAGGTGTTGAACCTCGTCAACCGCTAAAAGCTTCCCTGAATTCGCCGGATAGCGTCCTATTTTTATCTGCCAGCCGCCGCGCCGGTGATCCTCAACTAAAGCGTATGAAAGGCCCGTGCGGGACCCGGTAAGGCACGAAAAGAAGTCACCGGCCCCGATATAATCTGATATACGGTTATAGGTCTGCGTCTTACCTAGTCCACTATCGCCTATTATTATCGATAGAATCCAACCGCGGATTCGGTTCTTGTTAAAGTTTATCCATAGCGGCGAAAAGAACGTAAGAAGGACCGCCATTAATAATTCGTCGCGTTCATATATATTAGTGACGCCGTTTGTTAGGTCCTCGATAATTTCCGGTAAAGAAAATTTTTGATAGGCTTTAAGGTGTTCAATTTCCTTTGTTACATCAAAAGATTGATAGTCGTCTTCTTGCGGTATAAGGGTTTCAATTAAAAAGGTGATAGCTTGCGTTTTCGGGTGCGCTTTCGCGTAACCGGTAGCCAAATACGAACCAGGCGGCGCGTCATTAGATGATATATAATAACATTTCTTTTCAACTAATTCCTGCATTTTGCCGCCGGATTTTGACCGCTTAATAGTTTGGTGTGCAAAGAATTCCTGGACCGTTACCCGGCGCGTTATTTTTATTGTCGGCTTTTTATCAAATTTGCAACAATATGATCTTAACATTCCGACGACCTGGGGATTCGTTGACATGCACGATCCGATATATTCTTGCTCTGATATCGGGATTGTGATAGGCCGGATACACCTAGAACATTTGCTATCCTCACGGGTCTTGCAATGGTCAACCTCAAACTCGGATACCGCATAAAATGAATCGGACGTTTCCCCGGACACGACGATTTCGCATTGTATTCTTTGATCGACGTGTTTATGGTCCTCGATCTCAACAAAGGATTCTAGTACCGTGATCGGGTCGGTGGACCCTTCAAGCTCATACTCGTAAGCGTGTACCGGCGTTTCGTCTATAAGGGTCCTTAAATCTTTAGCAGTAAAGCCGTGTGCGTGGAAATAATCGGTTATATCGTTGTCTTTTGAAGTGCCTTCAAGCGGCAACAATATATTCTTTATTGATCGCACGCCGCTATTTTCAAACATCGGCAACAAAAGCCCTTTAGCGGCTACCTGGCCGCCGTCGTCACAATCTTGCAATATAACCACGTCTTTACCCTTAAAAAAGCGGACCCATTCCGCCAAGAAGCTTTTACAGCCGTTTGTTGTCGTGACAGCCATAAAACCGTTTTGTTGCAATAGAAGACGGTCAAATTCACCCTCACAAATAATAACTTCATGTTCTTTATATTTTACTAGTTCGTCAAGCCCATAAAGGCGCGCCGGTGATCCATAAGTATAATCTTTACCCTTAACCCTTTGATTATAGGGCATCATTTTCCAGCGGCCTTTCTTTGCGTTGTATCGGCGTATGTTTACTAGTTTGCCGTTTTCGTCGCGAATCGGAATTGTATTACGGCCGCCCGGTAGGTCCGGGTCCCAACCTATCTCATATTGCTTGATTGTGTCGATAGTCAAACCGCGCTTTTCATATAAATATTGTACCGCCTGGTCGTTTAATTGTTCTGTACATTTTTTCACGTAACCCTCGGGTATCGGCGGCTTTGCCGGTTCCGCGGGCGCGGCCTTCTTCTTTGCCTTCTTCGCGGGCGTCTTCTTTTTTGATTCTTTATTACGATCCGCGGCCGCCGGGTCGTACAGCTCAAGAAATTGTTGATAATTGCCTTTGCCGCATTGAGAAAAACACACCCAGGCGCCCGTTTCAGGGTCGTATGAAAAAGAAGGGCTTTTATCGTCGTGAATCGGGCAACACCCTTTTATCCAGCCGTTTGTGTCTCTTGATTCTTTATGTAATTTAGGAAAATCATAGCTCATAAATATCTCCGATTGTTTTTATGTAGTCTACCCTCAAACATCTTTTTTGCGTTATGAATCTTGCGGATCGCGTCATGGTCACCCTTGAAACGTTCCATTTCGTTTATTTCCGCCGGGGAATATATCACAACCCCCGGGTGTTCTTCTTGTAGCTTTTTAAGCATCTTTTTATCTTTAAGCACAATAATGTCTTCATCTAATATTTTAGACCGTATGATAGCCGCATAAGCGTCTTTTTCATTATAAAGAGCGGTCTCTTTCACCGGCGGCTTTGTCGGCTCCGGGGCTGGTGCGCCCTTCTTGCCTAAATGTTTCAGGTCCATTATTTACCCCGGTGATATTTTATACAGTTAAACGTTATTAATAACGGTATCCATTTCCCGCCGCGGCGCTCAATCTCAACAATCTTACTATAATAATATTTACTATCAAGCGCGTAGGTATATTGTGCGCCTTCATAACTAGCAACAATTTCACCCCGGGCGGTGACTGGGTCCCAGGTGTTACTTATTATCCGGTTCTTTTTCATCTTTAAGCCCCTTAAAATTCAACATTCCAACGCATTTTTTTAATGTTTGCACGATCCGGCCATAAAGAAACAATCTTTCGGTGCGCCGCTTTTGTAGTTCGTTTTCCACATTTGCCGCGCGCTTAATTAATACTTTAAGGTCTTTATCGGGGATATTTTCCAGGTCATATATTATTCCGCCCGGGGCGTCTCTGTTATCAACAATCAGAATAGAAGATGTTTTTTCACCTGGGGCCACCAACTTAACAATAAGTTCTAAACCTGCCGGGTGTAATACCCGCCGGTTCAATTCTTGTAAAAATCCGGAATCGATAAATTCCAATATGTCCATTAGTTTTTTCAGGTCTTTAGGCTTCTCTTGCATAATAATATCCCCCCTGTTTTGATTTTGTGCGTTTCAAAGGCTCCAACCAGGCCCGGGTCCCATCAATCAAAGTAACCGGCCGCCAAGCAAAACACAATTCCCATAGTCGATATTTCGTTGCTAACCTAATTTCCACGTCTTTGTCGGTGATAAGGTTTGACCAATCTATCCGCCGGATCGTCTTGTTTAGTTCGATAGCGCGGGCCTCTTCACGCCTCATACCGGCCGACAAACCATCATGTACAAATATCCATACCTCATCACATAAGGGCATAAATTTAAGGCCCCAGGCTATCCCGCGGTCCCTTTGATTCGGATCGAATTCATTCATAAATTGCGGGAAATAGACGTGCGGGGCAAACGGTAAATAATAATATTCGTACGCGACCTTTTCACATATCAATTCCGCAAGCGCCAGGTTATCATCATCACCGCCAAACGGTGAACATACAAAGATCGTCTTATTTGTCATTGTCGGCTCCCGCTAAAAAGTTTTCAAGCGCCTTACGATACATTTGACTGGGTTCATTTTTATTACTTAACCAGTTCGTTAACGTGATCATTGACACCGGGACGTCGGCCGCCCTTAGTTCAATAAACAGATCGTCCTTTGAAAGCTTCTTTGTTTCCTTATAGGTTTTAAGCCTATCAATTAAATTCATACTATTAACCTCCACTTTTTTATATTTATTTTGGTTCATCATTACTTTTACATTCCGGGCATCGATAAGACGGTAGCGTTCCATTAAAGCCGCCGATCACTTCCCAACCGCGATATATTAACGCAGACCAAAAAGCCCGCATACCGCCCGCGAATGACAGATTTTGATATACATATACTTTTGTGCATTCCCCGCAAGTCACGCGGCAAGGCGGTTTCGGCAACCGTTGCCCCGGGTTAATATTAGGGAAAACCCCACTAATAGATTTTATTTTCATCGTAATCCTCCCCCTCGATTTCGTAATGTCTATATGGAAAGGTTCTATTAAGTGACTTTGTCATTTCTACGAGTCCCGCGCGGCCGGTTGACCAGGGACCGGCCCCGGCTTTCTTTGATTTCTTACTTTTCCACACGATCCTGTACATTTGTTTAACCTTTTTCACCTTTACCCCCTTCAATTATTGTTAGATCAGGCGCGCCCCGGCGATAGTGTCGCCCGCGGTATTGCTTGCCTATACCTATATGGTGCGGCGGCAAGCCTAAATCGTTTGTTATGGCCTGGAATATCCTTGCTGTAAATTCGCTAAACGATACGTCGCCCGGGATATCAACCGTGACAACCGGTATCTTTTTTCTAAGCTCGGTTATAGAATGGTGCGGTATGTCGGCTTGTTTACCTTCCGGCGGCCAGGGCGCTATTTCGTCATGAATAATAAAAGGCGGGGGCGTTGTTACTGTGTTGTTGTCTTCAATCGCCTTGACGAAGGCGCCCTTCTCGATACCGGTAAAGGGATCAACCCAGGTTATTTTGTCACCTGGTGATAAGTCAGAAAGCCCCCCGCCGGAATCGGTCAAGGTTGTTGTTGTGGTGATCCTAACAAACGGACCACGTAAGGCGTTTAAATAAAGCCCCACCATCACCGACAACATCACTATATTTAGAATCAATACAATCATGGCCACCCCTTATTTTATAGCCTTCTTGACGTTGGTTTATCGCCCGGTTCCGAGGCGCCGAATTCTTGACCGTATTCTAGCTTAAATTTATCTTTACTAGATAATATTTCACCCGGATATTGCATAAATATTTCACCGCGTAAAACGTTGCCGCCCTTCTTAGGTCCACGGCCGCCCACTTGCTTAAAGAAAAACGGTATTTTCTGTGCTTCGCAAAAGGCCCGGATTTTATCGGCCCAAATTGGTTGCATGGCCCGCGGATTGTTGCCGGATTCTCCGCCCGCTATTACCCAACCTATATGGTCGTTTATTAAAGAAAAGAAACGCACCTGTTCATTATATCTAGTTTTTGTTTTATATCGATCCCCGAAAATATCCTCTAATAAAGGTTCAAACGATATATATTTCATATTAGCATCAACACAATGCGCTAATAATTCTACCCGGGAAGCATATTTAAGGGCTTCAACGCTCACACCGGCCCAAAGATTAGCGGTCCACAACAACTTGTCGTTTAAAGCCGCCATGCGTTCCGGGCGCTTAGTCAACACCTGAAAGGTATGTTGCGGGCATTTATTCATTACCGTGAAAACCTCAAACATAAACTCGTCCGGGACGTCCGGGTGAAATAAATCAGACATTGAGTTTACAAACACCCGGCGCGGCTTCAACCACGTATAAGGCGCCTTTAATCGCTTCGGGTGACACTTCACCTTAAAACCTTTTTCGTATCCCGGGATACCCCGCTTTTGAAATTTAAGCGCGATAGGTTCCGCGTAGCAATTATTACAGCCCGCGGAATATTTAGTACACCCGGTTACCGGGTTCCACGTTTCATCGGTCCAGCCAATTTTAGTTGTCATTTTAACCCTCGTTATGTTTTAACATTGATTCGATACCAGAAATAAACTTAGCGGCTTGTATAGTAGTATCACAAAAATTAATTACTGGTTTGCGGCGGCCACGCTGTACAAGAATTTCCCACGAGTCCGGCATACCATTAATTACATCATGCCTTACTTGCACAATAACTTTGTCGTGTTCTGGTTGATCGTAATAATCACCATTTATAAATTTTGCTCGTCCTTTAATTTGTTGTGGTGTTATGCTCATTATTTACCCCCCCCCGTTTTATCATTATCATAATGCAGACAACTATAAATATGACTTTTCCCTTTCCCATAATCACACTTGACCAGGCACGAATCACATAAATGTACCCGGGCCTCAAGATCATTAACCGGCCATTCTTTGCCTAATGATTTATCAAGAAATTTATCTAATTCGCTCGGCGGTATTGCGGGCATGTCAAGAGTTCGCATAGTACCGGTTTTTTCATTCAGCCGCCAGGTTATTTGTTGACGGCAATTATAACATGCAACATATTCACGCTTCATAATGCCTTGCTTGCCATATTCTAAAATAATAAGCTTAAATTTATGGGGTTGATTTTCTGACTCGGCTATTTCTGGTAAAATAGCTTTACAATAACTACACTTTTCCATGATCCCTCTCCCGAAAATTTATTTTGATTCTTTACATTTTTTTACTTTTTTAGTGACTTCTTTAAAGGCTAGGGATTGTTTAACGGAACCGTATTTTTCACAATTACCGACACAACCGGGGTGGAAATTTTTGCATTTTTTGTTTTCACAAAGGACGCCGCCTGACATTGATTTTTTCATATTACCTCTCTCCCAAAAAGTTATCCATACAAACAATCTTTCCCGTTAAGGTGATCCATTTCGTGTTGAATTATCCTAGCTTCAAGCCCCCTAAACACCTTTCTGCAAGTTTTGCCTTTACAGTTCTGCCATTGCAACAATACGGAATCGCACCGGCCACGGATTTTTTCAACACCCGGGCGGCTTAAACAACCCTCGTTATCTTTAACTATCGTGGTGCTTTTTTTAAGGATCACCGGGTTAATAAATTCGCGGCGACGCTTTTCACCTTTCATAACAAAAATGCGATACGCGATATCGATTTGAACACCGGCAAGTCCTACGCCGGTTTCGTGCGCGTCTAAGGAGTCCCATAGGTCCTCAAGGATATAATCCAGGTAAACATCACTATTAAAATCAAACTTGACCGACGCTTTAGCGAGTGCCTTTGATCCTTCCGAATCTTCGTATTGTACTATTTGACGGATTGCCATTGGTTGTATCCCTCCCGAAAAGGTTAATATGTTATATCTAACTTTATATATAACATTATATATAACGGTGTCAAGAAATAAAATAAAAAAAGGGCAACTTTTTTCAAAGCCGCCCATTTAATCTCATAAACTTTTGGAGGAAGTTATGAAAGGTATATGTCGCCCAGGTTCGTTGTGGCGCCGGTTCCAACGGTAAAATTACGGTCGATCAAGTCGCCGTTGTCGTCTACACCTAAAACTTTTATTGATTTAATATTTACATGCGTCCCCTTAACAATGGCCGCTTGCCAGGTTCCCGATCCGGCATGATAAACCATATCAACGCCGGTATTGGTTATAAAGTTGTCGTTTACGTCCTTTGTAATGTCGTCGTGCTTCGTGATCGTTAAGGTGATCCCAGACGTGACGACGACGCCCGCAAGATCGTAAACGGCTATGTAACAATTTGACGTGTCCGGGTTCGCCGGTGGTGATATCACTAGGGCCGTGCCGGTGACATTATAGGTCCCGGACGCGGTTATGTTCTTTGCGGTACTTGTGAAGACAAGCCCGGCTTTTTTCACGCGTATATAAACGTTGCCTTGTAAATTAAGCGTGACATTGCCGTTTAGGTCGGTCGTTCCTGCGGCGACGATCGGACCATCATCATCGGCCGCATTATGGATTGTCACATAAGCATCGGCTACGTCAACCGGGGTGTCGTCTTGTACGTTTATCGTCGCGTTATAAGCACCCGCCCCCGCGGTGCCGCCCCATTGACCGGCACCGTGGTTAGTCGAAAGTTCCGTATCTATTTCGGCGGCCGTTGGCAACGCGCTTACGGCCGTCGCTAACGAATCAAAATCATCTATGGTTTGATCATAACTATCATGGTCATATTCTGTTATACTTCCTAAGACACCCTTATAGGCTACCTGGTGCGCCCCAACCGGTGCGCTCGATCCCGTAGTATAGTCATAATACCAAACACGATTAAGGGTACCCGCAAGAACCAGCATAGCCGTTTCAGCCAATACAAGCGTCCCTTGTCTTTCTATTTTCACGGTGGGATCGGCCGACGGCGCCGCATCTAACGATAAATAAAGCCTAAATGTTTCATTTCTTAATTTTTCGCCTAAATTCATATTTACTCCTTTCGTTTAAAATGTCTAATTCGATTAATCAATTATTATTGGATTGACCCGGCCGTTATATAGAAACACTAATGGTCCCGGATATGCAAAATTAGCGGCATCCATAAGATTATTATTTTCAGTTACGCATTTATTTGCATTAAATACCCCGTCTATATATACAAGCGCTTGCTCTATGATTGCATCGGCGTGATATTGTGAGGTATCATGTAAATATCGGCCAAATTCAAGCGGATCACTTGTTGAGGCTATCGCGGCGTGCGTTCCCCGGCTAGAGTATGTCACTTCAACGCCATTCTTATATATTGTAACATTCGACGACCCGGAACCTTCTCTAACCACATGCCACAAGGCCGTTTCATCTACAACTAAGGTATTAAGAGCCGCATATGTTTGATCTATGGTTGGGGCGCTAGAAGTAAATAAAAATTTCCCGCCCGTGGAGTGTTGTATATAATATCCACCCACGAACGCCTCACCCTTAACTAGAAACACCGATTGGCCGCTTGAACCGCTTGCCGCTAGTGTGTGTGGTGTAATTATGAGCCTTAAAACATAATTTTCACCATTAATATCAAGACTGCTGTCTGTACCGCAATTAAGAAAATCATTAGTACCGTCATAATCAAGCGCCTTATCTATTGTAGCATCTACTAGCGTCGGCGCTTTTGAGGAATCGCCGCCGCCGCCGGTGCCGTGGTTTTGGTTTTCCGTCGCCTCTTTTGATTCGTCGGTTGTACCATTACAAGATTCCTCGAAGTGCCAAACACCTTTACACTTAGAATCATAAGCATTATATTGACCAAAAGCAGAGTCCGGCGCCGGTTCCGTTGCGCCGGGATCGCCCCAGGTCGCCCAGCATTCCGGATCGTCACCGCTAGGAAAAGACGCGTATAGTGTGTAAATCTGCAATGTGCCAAGTGCCGGGTTATTGTTTTTTATAATTTTCTTGACGTGTCGCGGCATCGGGATTGTGAAAGCCGCATCAGCCCAAAGTCTAATGTCCTCTCCCGCATCTTTTGCACAGTTCCCGTCAGCGTCTAGAATGTCCGACACAAAGCTCTGTCTTACCAATAAAACCGTTTGATTAATTTGTGTACCCGGATTTTTGGCTTTTGGAACCGTTACCTTACATGAAAATCGGGGTGCCATTTAAACCTCATTTATCGCGGCGACAGTGTCCGCCGCTAGTGCGCTTTTTTCTTCCGGTGATCTTTCGGGTGACGCCTGTATTCTCTCGTTAAGTTTACTCATGGTTCCGTTGCGTTGCTCGATTGCGGCGTTTAGTTGCTTTACTTTTTCACCCTTAAGATATTCGGCTTTTTCCAATAACGCCGCGTCGTCAGCTAAAAGAATATCATATTCCGCTTTCTTTGCGGCAGACACGACACTATATCGTTCATTTATTACGGCCCTAAGATCATCTTTTAGTTGTTCTGGTTGGGTTAATTCTACACCTATCTCCGCAATGCGGGCCCTATCTGTTCTGTTTTGTTTGAGTGGTTTGTTAAAATCTTCGTTTAGCTCGTTTATATAAGCGGCTAGTTGTGTGGTCATTATCATAATTATACTCCCGTTTTGTTATATTTTATTATAAGTTTCACATCAGTAAAGGCTGTATTACTCACAATATTAGGCCGTATTTTTGTGTCGGCCGGTTGTGCGTGATCCCAACTAGAAACGTCTGTATCTTTGCTTTTTATTGCGCTAGTAACTGTAGGCGGATCGGTTGCCGTGATCTTATCCGCAACGGTCGGCGGATAGTTAGCATAAGAATCCGCCCATAGCTCTATTACTATTGATCCGGTTTGATCGCCCAATATTTGCGCTTCATATATGTCTATTCCATACGGTATAGTTATTTCAAGGTGTGCGTATTCGCCGGTCGCTAAAATGTTGCCGCCGTCATAAAACGGGAAAATTATTACACCCTTATTTAACCCGGCATCATTAATTGTTTGAAGTGCGGCCTGTACATTAGTGTCGAGTGAGCTTAAAACTTCATCAAACCCCGACGTTTCTGTTAAGATTTGTGAGGCTTGACTAGAACCGCCGGTACTTATTGTACCGCCGAGCGCCCTTTTTTGTATTTGTATTTCCTGTATATGACCACCTGCGGCCGTATTTCTAACAATAATAAAACCATATTCCGCAAGCTCAAGCGCTTTCAGTTCGTTAGTAAATAGCGGTACGTCGCCGTTAGCAATTGCCGTTTGCGCTTGTGTTAATGTTGAAAATTCCGCGGTGTGCATCAATGAAAATAATTTTGCGGGGCTATTATTAAGGTCGTCTTTACTAAGGGCAATTCTAAAAATACCATACTTGTCGGGTGCCGTTGTAATGGCGGTCGGGGTGCCGCTACTATTAAACAACATAGGGAAAGTAGCCGACGACGAATTTCTAATATATTTTCCGGAAGCATTAGTATAATAATGTTTAAAAACTACACCCGATCCGGAAGAATCCGCCAAAATTGACTCAATCCCCTGGTCGTGTATTTCTGATTCACCCACTTGTTTTGCTTGACGATCTGTAGCAACGCTACCCGTTCCGGTTGTCACGCGCTCTAATATTCCCAAATCGTCTAATTCAAAGACAGTTCCTTGCGTGTCATGTTGATCATTAGAAACTTGCACATCATAATCATAGGGGTGGTCTTCTCTAACAACTTCATGGACAGAACCGTCATAAAGGACCTCAAACAATATAATATTATCTCTATATAAGGCATGTGTCCGCGTTGTTGTCGCTTGAATCGATCCCGTAGAATCAATATATATAAAATTTGTTGTATTTGCGGAAAAGGCCGCGGTTTCTTGTGGTAAAGCAACCGTAATTTGTTTGCTTTTTATTCTGCCGGTCGGCGCCCTTAACAACTTAAGCTTATTATCAGAAACAAGAAAAGCCTCATCATAATAGTCACCGGTACCGGACCATGAAACAATACCGGAGTCGTTTTGTTGTACTAGTGCCTGGTCGTTTATATAATAAGTATTATCATTGTTTTTTATGATAATATCACCGGCCTGTGGATTTGTTTCAAGGACATCGTGCATTTCTTTCATTTCATGGCCATTAGCAATATTTACATTAATAATCCCGGCATTTGCATGACTTAAATTAACATGGCCGATAAAAACGGAATGATTGGGGGTGTCAGGATCAACATTAGTTTTGCCGCCAGAAACCGTAGCTGACAACCACAAGGCATCGCCGTCTGAAAAAGAAGAAGTGTCAAGCGTATATAAAGGACCATTACTAAGTACATAAGCAAAACCACCAGTAGGCAAATCTTCAACCAATAAAGCCCACGTGCCAGCACTTGTAGGCTCCGCATCTGCTTTTGCTAGGGAAACCGTCGGAGTACCACCTTGAGCGGCCGCCTGCCAAACAACTTGACCCTTATACATGTCAGGACCAGATGGGTTTCTTACTAATTGACCACCCGGCAATTTCCAAATCGCTTCGTTTAATAAAGGGCTAACGCAAGTATATATTTGAAAATGGGCTGTATCAACCCAGGGCGAACCAACCTCATAACCCTGTGTACTATCGTTTGTTTTTAATGGCGCCGTTACAGCATCAAACTTGCCATACTTAGCTTTTAAAAAAGATATTTTCCCCATTTCCTATCCTTGTTTATTTAAAGGTTCTTAAACTTTCCACACCCAGTATTGTTTCACCCCTAAAAGGTTTTAAAGCGCGCCGCATCGGGCGTGTTTAATGTAAGTAGATGTTTTTCCAACCGGATCGGCTTTCCGCCGTCGGCCGGGCGCACATAAATACCAAATCTACGATCGATATAACCGGGCGCCTTCTTAGCATAATGGATATTAGTAGGAACCCCGGAAATAGTGACATAAAGAAAACACTCACGAAAAATAAGATCACTAAACATTGTAATAAATTTATATATTTTCTTTAGATGTGCCGGGTCCTCGGTTTTAAAATCAACTCCCCGCATAAGTGTATGAAGTGATTTCACCGCGCCCGATCCTTGCGCGGCGTTTAGGTCCGGGTCACGATAACCGGACGTATTAGTTATCCGTATGTCTTTATCGTCTTTATTCATTGAATTAATAAAATCACGCATTTTTTGTTGATCAAGCGCTAATTCATATGCTAAAACTTCTTGAAAAGGTGTACATTGGTCAAAAAGTTCCGCGGCCGCGGCTTCGTTTTCACTATCAACAAAATACTCGTTAAGCCAGAAATTGTCGGTTAATTGTGTGTTTTGTGTCATGGTTTATCTCCAAAATTTTAAAATTGCCGCATAAGCGGTAACGTAAGAAAGTCCGCCGGTCAATCCTAGTGCAAGTATCCAACCGGCGGCGCGTAAAATATTTTTACCAAGTGATTTTATAGAATCTAATTTGCGCCGATCGCGGACGCCCTCTTGCGTTATAAAATGTTCTTTTAGCTCGCCAAGTTTAGTTAAAACTTTTTCATTATTAGAGGTTACCTGCTTGGCAAGATCGCCATAAGCGCCCCAAAGATTACCTAATCCTTTTTCAACCCTTTCTAAAATAGCAACCATACCACTATGTTCTTTGCAAAGATCGTCGCCTGGCATAAAACCCCCATTAAGATTTTTTTGTGAATAAACCGAAGTCATTAAACAGTTTAACTTGATCGTTTATAAAGCCTTCCCAAAATTCGCGGGGCGCCATTGTGTCTAGCGTCGTTTTATCATCATTGAAAATTTCAAAGCGGATATGACGTTGTGCATATTCTAATTTCGTTTCCGGCTCATAATCCGCGCAATTCAATTCCATACCCATTATGCGCTCGATAATCGTTTTTATTATCGGGGCGCCGAGCGTCCAGCCGATATCATTATCTTTTAAAACTTGCACCTGGGCGTCTATAAGGTCCCCTAATTGACTTGCGTCAAAAGGGATACCCTCATCTATGATCATTTTTATAATAGCTTTATGGACCACATCCCGCTTTGTGTTGCCAGATCGAGGCGAAGTATGCTCTTTTTCGGCCGCAAAGATATTCTCTATTAAGGCCGGTAAAACTATTTTACCGAGTTCTAGTAGTATAGTTCCTATCATTTTGTCACCCCCGAAGTAATAAAATATGGGCTTGCTAGTTTCTTAAGGTCTGCATAGGTTTGATCTTCAAAAAGAAACCGATTAAAAAGTAATGTAGCCGCATAATTGATTTTATGATTAGTGTTTTCAAGCGGCCATGCTTGCGGGTTATTCAGGCCGCTTTTTACCGGCTTACCGGCGGCGGCCGCCGCCTCAACCGCGATAACGGCAAGGCGCATAATAATTAAACGGCCGTGAGCTTTTAAGCTTCGCCCGGCGGTTTCAAGTTCTGGTTTAAGCTTTTTAGAATGTCGCCATACGGTCATTGCAAAAAATAGCCAACGCATAAATTTCTTAATGTAATCCTTTTTCTTTTCCATAATCTCTCTCTCCCTGTTTAATGTTGATAATTACCACCATTCCCGGCCGGTGATAGTAAGTGTATTATCGTCATTTATTCTTAACTTTTCAACAAAAAACTTTTTATTGTTATGAAGTGAACATGATACCTGGAAAGTATCACCTATTTTAAGCGTCTGATACTTCCAGCTTGTCTTGAATTTTACCGTCTTATATAGGTCCTGGTGCTGTAATAATATATGATCTAATACTGATTGCGCCATTGCCGACAACGTAACAAGGGGAAGGTCTATGTTTTTTATTCGGGTCCCGTATTTATTACCAGCATCAACCGCGGTGACGATATCTACCCAGGTACCGTCTGTATTTAACCCGTATCGGGCAGTGTAATCGGTGTGAAGGTCTTCAATCTTGCCATGATCATATAAGAACCCTACCGCGTCAATAACTTCCGTCTCCGGTATAATCATATCCGCACCCGGGGCCGTATCCGGCACATAATCAAGATAATATTTACCCTGTGTCATATAAATAACGCTACGGCATTCGCGCGCCATTTGATCTTCGTCTATCGACGGCGACCATAGAAAATTAAGCTTATAACCGGCGGAAGCATAAGAACCGCCCGCCGCACTAAAAGAGGCGCTATGAATTTCCGAAGAAATAGCGCCCTTCACATTTACTAGGAAGTGTTTTATAACCCAGTCTGGCCTTTCGATAAGGTTACCCGATCCGCCATAATCGCCGGTAGTATCTACCGCAAAGCGGCCGTCTACTGATATAACATTACCAATAACGATTTTACCCGAAGAAGAAGCGGCCAGGTTCGCCGTCGTCGTAGAGGCCGGGGTTGAATATTCTATTACCTTTTTTATTTTCATGTTCTCAATCTTTGATAAAGGTAGATCGTTCACCATAACATAGGTTGCGGTGTCCCAGGACCCGTCTGTATGCGTAATACTCATTAAAAAGGTGTCTGACCCTGACAAGGTATAGGTCCGGGTCTTTAAAACGGTACCGTTCTTTTCGACGGCCGCGATTGACAGTTCAACTATTTCGTCGTCGCCGGAAGTATCGATAAATTCAACAACGTGCGTTTGCTTTATTATAGTAGGCCCCAGCGCCGTTGATGGATATGTCGCCATTCTTGACTGGGAATTTATTAATATTTGTTGCAAAACCGGTACTTCGGCGTCAATATTTACAGCCGCCTGGTCCGGTACCGCTTGCGGCGCTAATAATACCGATTTCCGCATATCAAGTATTATTAGATCGGAAGCATACGAATATATCCTTAATACGTCGTCGAATATTCCCGCGGCCCGCGACACCTCTAAGGTGATCGTCTGGTTCTTAGGAATAGAAAACGGTTGCGATAATTTAAGATCGTCGCCCTCCGTTATCATTACGTCTACGTTTATTGTTTCTTCGTCGGCCGAGGCGTTCTCTACATCTATATAATAGGTTTGGGTGTCTATTGTGCCGTAATCGACCTTGAATTTTACAAACGCCTGGTTGGTCGTGCCGGGACCTTTAAGCCCAATAACCGTACCCCATATACTAGCCGTAGGATCAAGCGTAATAGAATCATCATCATCATTTGATAATTCAGGGTGGGAAGCATGTTCTGTTTTGCCGTTTATGGTTTCAGAGGAAGTTATATCCTCTTCGGTTACATTATATTGTTTCCCTATATAACCATCCGCCGGGAAAGCAATTACCGCGACACCAGGCCAATCTGTATGGGCGTCACCCGCCTGTCCGGTATATGCGGTATAGTCGGCGGAATCTTGTTTTATTCCTTCAATATATACCGCGTCGATTGCCTTCACGGGACCGTCGTTTAGCTTAAATATATATTCTGTTATGACCTCAAAAACCGTCTCGGTAATATTGTGCGCCACGGCCTCCGTACCATCATATCCACGGGTCACCGTAAAGACGGCGCCGGTCTTTACGGTGACCCTTAAACGCTCTTCGTTTATCTGTACAGTAAAAGGCGCCGCCGGGTAACGGGTAGCATCATCGACGGTCAAGCTAGTAACAACCGAATTTATACTTGCCGATAAAAGGCTGGTCGCGCCGGTGACTATACCATGCGCGCGCACCTTTTCAAGCGTACCATATCCTTTATTTTCAAGCTCGCCGATATCAGCAAGATCAATGTTTGGATAGTCTGATTTGTTTAGATAAAGCGCCATTAATCAATTGTCCCGTTTAACCTGCAATAATTATAATCATCGTTTGTTGTAAGCGTAAAAGTCTTACCCGTCCCGGTAGCCGAAAACACCATTCTAAATTCAAACGGTCCCTTTAGGCCGGAAGTCCACCCGGTAAAATCAGAGCTTAAAAGATCATCGTGGAATTTTTGTGCGGTCGGAATCGTTGTTAAGGTTACAACCTTACTAATAGCGGTCTTCCATACTGTCTCGGTTGTGGGCCTGACTTGCCATGTAAGCGTTGTTACTTGTGTCCCGGAATCGACCGAAGCAAGCACGTTGGTATTTATTTCAAGGGTATCTATTGACCCGGTAAATCCGGGATCAACATAGCCCATAAAGGCTATTTCGCTAGATGGGTTATCTACCTGTTTTATGAAAGGATCTGCCGAAGTACCCAAAAGGTGTACCGCGCTTTTAATATACTGCGTCCAATCAAACTGGAAATTTGTACCCGATCCGGTGACACTATTACCGACGATACTGGCAGAATTATGTTGTGTAAATATTTCAAAATCGATATCAGGGGTTGCGGTGCATAATAATCTTATATCGGCCGGAATATCATTATTTGTAAGTGTAGGATTAAAAACTGTTATAGGAAACTCTGTAGGGGTTGGTGTTGTGGCGATAGTCTGTGCGGTTCCGGGGATATCTTCCCAACCTAAGCCGTTTGGGTTAATTTGAAATTTTGTTGAAATATTGGCAGTAAAATATACTATTATTTCTACAGTATGCACATATGCTATTTTGTCTAAATTGTCTGGGTCTTGCGCCGCGAATTGTACCCCAAAATTACTAGCATTTATATCCGAATATGTCCAAGTTTCGCCCCACAACTCGGTTGGACCGCCGTAAGTTTCAACCGTCGCCGTTGTAGACCAATAATCTGTTGTCCATTCACCCGGCGTCACCACGACACCGCCTTTAATAAGTCGGGCGCCGATATCTTTTATGGCGGTTGCGGCGCTTGCACGCTTTAATACTTTAACTTCAATTCCTTTTATTGTTGCGGTTGATGGTATTGTAAACCCAAAAGTATCACACCACAACCAATCTGTTTCCTGGTATGTAGACATAGAAGAAAGCGACCAGGTTGAAGGTGTATCGTCTTCGGCGTTTGCGGGGCTGGTCCACGCATGAGCGCTACCGCGCGTTACATTTATAGCATTGGTTGTGAATTTTTCTTCTACCGATCCGGCAGACGACGCTTTAAAATTAGTATTCAATACTATTGAATCAAATTCCGCGCGGAAGTTCGGGTCAAGTCTTGTTTTCCACACTTCCGCATTTGTTGACGGACCGGGTACGGTAATAGATTCTTTGTCGGTCGCGGGCGTCGATCCTAAAATATGGGCCGCAGAAAGTAGCGGCGCAATACGCCTGTATGGTAAAGTCATTAATTAACCCTCCCGGTATTCTGTAATGAATTTGATTCTTTTATATTCATTGCAACTAAAGTAAACTGTTCTATAGTCTCGGCTTTAATCTCTTCAAGGCGTCCGACAAATAAAGTCTCCGCCGTTGATGGGTTGCCGTCGTCGTCAAGATAAACCTCTTGTATCGTCACCTTACCGCCGGAAAATGGATATGTCGCCGCGATAAGGCTTAAATGTAAATATGTTCTAAATGATTTATTATTAAAAATTATCGTAACGGCCGGATTGTCGCCGGTTGATGTATCACGTTTAACTGCATCGGAAACGTCGGAAGCATTTAAAATATAATGATGATATGGGGTTGATCCTATAGTAATCGTGCGGTCACTAAAACATAACGTACCACCGCCGTTAAGTAGTTCTATATCAAACAAAAGTACCGGCTCTAGCCTGTTTTTTGCGCGTGCTTCACCTGGTGTTGTCATTAAACTAATACCTCTCGCAAATTCATTATAGCGCCATAGACACCTTTTATTTTCCCGCCCAGGTTCAAGGGACCAATTATTTCTGTAAAAAATATGGTGCCGTCATGGTCAGTTATATAGAACGGTTTGTAACCGCCCCAATCCGCCCACAAATCAAGCAAATTATCTTTTTGTGTTTCTAATATAAGTTGCATATTGTATTTTCTTATCTTTTTCGGATCGCCTTTTTTTAGATAATAGTTTGATCCGGCCGCGTCGGTGATCGATTGAATATTATGTTGATCCTCTATCGTCTCTAAAGGATATGACGGGTCGGCCTCCCAATCATAAGAGGGTGAAAAAAAGAGTTCGGGTATTTCAACCGCGGCCGACGGTGACGTAACTTTTAAACGCCAATATCGTTTTGTGCCACCGGTTAATGTTTTTATTATAACCCCGTCGGTCCCGGCAAACTGGGTGGTTGCATCGGTCCAGGCGGCGCCGTCGGGCGAATGTTGAATGTCGAGTGTTTCGCCGGTAAGGTTATGGTCGGCGGCTATTATGCAAGTGTTTATTTCTATGTTTCCCGTAGCGCCCTGGTCAACCCTAATTTCCGTTGTCACGGCGGCGGTAGTTTTAAAAAGATCGCTTATGTTTCTATCAAAAAGCCTTACAAGCGGAAAATCGGCGTGTGCGGTTCCGGCCGTTAAACTAACGGTCCCGGTTTCCATTATATTTTTTGAATAAGTTTTAACGGACATTTATGCCTCCCGGATTGCCTGTTTAAGATCACGCGCGCGGCCGGTGTTAAGTTTTCTCGCAAGTGATTCCGCTATTTCGTCGGTGATTGAATCTATATTATTACTATTGATCTCTTTTGTAGTTATATTTACCGTAAGCTCGATATTTTGATTTGTGGTATTTTGCACCTTCGTTGGTCCATTATTTAACCCGGTAGAAAAAGGATCACGCACACCGGTTGATCGCGACAATAATATATTCGGCACCATACCCCGGTCACCGTTCGGTAGTTCCGTATCAATAACAAGCCCTCGACGACCCGGAAGGTCTTCAATTTTTTCCTTGATATACTTCATTCCTTCGGAAAATGGGCGACGTGGTGACGCTTCCGTTTCCACTTTCATTACAAGGGTTTTAACTGTAACATCCGGTATACTTGCAAGTTTATGTTCTACTGTGTCGATCGCGTCAAGCGCCGCGGCTATTTCCATATTTATTTCGCGCGTTATGTCTGGGATACTTTCAAGATCATCAACAACGGTTGATATTGACGCAAGCGCGTTAATATTTTCAACCAACGCCTCGACGGTGGTAGTGTCTGGAATACTATCAAGTTCTGCTTTGATTATTGTTGTTGACTCCTTTACCGGCTCGGTGTCAATGGATACTGTTAGGCCCGCGCTTTTAACTTCAAACAAAACAAACAATTCCTCAATAGCTACTTTCATCTTGTCGGCTTCTTTTTTTGCTTCGTCGGCGTTAAATAATGATTTTATAAAGTCTAGCGCTTCAAGCTCTTTTATCTTTTTTAATATGTCAGCAATAAAATTACTTGCCGTTTTTAACATTTCCTCGGCCCAGTCCCAAAAGGCCGTTTTCGCTTTTTGTAGTGATTCCTCTAGTGAAAATAAACTATCAACAATATCATGTATACCGGAACCTAAAGCAATACCAATAGTTTTTATAAGTTGCCCGAACCCCTTCAATGTTAAAGCCGCCTCCGGATCAACCCCAGGAACCAAAGGTTCATGTTCTAATCCGGTCCCGCGTATTTTTTTAATAGCCTTTACTACGGCATCACTCATGCTTGACGCATTCAATTCTATGTCAATAAGCCCGCCCACAAAAGATTTTATGCCAGCCATTATACTATCAAACGCCGGGGTGACGGCATCCTGTAATTCAATAAACTTTATTACCGCAGAATCAACGGTTGTTTTAATAAATTTAGACCATTCCCAGAAAGCCTCTATCACGATCCTGGTTGCTTCTACTAAGTTTTTACCCCATTCAATTATTTCGGCTCGGTTTTCTTCAAAATATAAAGATATTTCCCCTAATATTAATTTTATATCCGGGGCAATGGCCGCGCCAAACTCTATTGCCATATTACCGATAGTATTTTTAAATGTTTTCCATAGCCCCTCAAGCGTACCAGACCAAGCTTTAAAAGCTTCGTCGGTTGCACCGGTACTATTGGCCATTTCACCAATATTATCGTCAAGGATTTGTAAATTGTTTTGAAACGCGGGCGCGATACCGTTAAGCGCCCGTTGGTTCTTAAACAGGTCTTGAATCGTCGTATTTTCACGGCGAATTTCATCATTTAAGGCGGCCAATACACCCATAAACCCGCGGGAATCTATCGCGGCGCGCGCAGACGCAAAGCCCATTTCGTCCAATACTTTTGCCATATCCGCCGAAGGGCGTAATAATGAATTGAAAATAGCTTTTACTTGCGTCGCGGCGACCTCGGTTGATCCGGCCGTTTTTGTAACAGTAGCAAACAAGCCGCCCAATTCGTCTAAGCTGACACCTAATATATTCGCATTTGATGATACTTGACCGATCACCGGCGCAAGTTCACTAAATCTAGTCTTACCGATCCGCTCGATAGTAAACAATTTATCTGACGCGACCGTTGCGCTTTCGATTGACCCCCCGAAACCGTCCATTAAATTAGTTATACCAGCCACGGTTGTATCAAGTTCCAGGTGCGCGGTGTTTGACGCTTTCGCGGCCGTTGTAAGTAGGTCTAGGGCCGCCTGGGGCTTAGTTACTCCGGCGGATATGACATTATAATAACCCCTGACAAGTTCGGTTGCGCCGCCCAATTCAGGCGCCAACCCTAACATTGTTTCTTTAATTTCTCCCAGGCTATCGTTTGTTACCCTGGTCATATCTGTTAGGGCCGTTTCAAAATCAGCAAAGGCAACAATGGACGTAGTGGCGACGAGGGCCGCGGCCACCCCTATAGCGGCTACCGCTTTCGCGGTAGCCAGGGCAAGGGTTTTCATACTGGGTAGTTGTGAAGTGATTTTACCGAAGGCTTTTTTTGTTTCATTTTTAGCGGTCAATAAAAATTTAATTTCATGTTCTGCTATTTTTTTGGCCATTTTGTGAAGCCCTCACTTTTTGTTGATATTCTGCTATTATTTCATCTGCTAACATTGACAACTGCATTATATGAATATCCGGGGCGTGTTCGCTATCAATATATCCCTTTTTATAAGCTTCCGGAAACCCCATTTCTTTTAGTCTAAATAAATCTTGTCTAAGTGCAATTGCCTGGTCTATCTTGCGCGGGACCGCCGGAATTTTACACCCCCCAGGGGTCCAGCAATCTAATGTAATGTCGGGCAGAATCTCTAGTTGCTCTTGACAATTTGAACACCGTACATTAGGCCATAAAAGCGACATCCTAATGTACTCTCTTAGTTTTTTGTGTCTTCCTCGCTAATCGTTTGATACATTAGGTCGGCATTTGAAACACGTTGTATAATATGGGCGCCCAGGCCGGGGTAATTGAGTATAAACGCATTTACGTTGTCCCTGGTTACTTCAATTTCTTTTCCGCCCGGGTGTACTAATTTCCCGCCGTCTTCGTGGGTCCAACCCTTCATAGCTAAAAACACCAATTCTTGACCTTTCTTTTCAAGATCATATTTCGGCTTTTTAGGATTTCCGCCCGGCTTGCGTGATACTTTTTCAGCGGCCCTTTGATCGCCGACGGTTAAAAACCTAACCTCAAACCTTAAACCGGAAAAAGGTAATACAAACGTCTTTTCGTCTTTCAAATTTAATTCGTGTTGTGTGCCTTTCTGTGTCATAATCTCTCTCCCTTTTAATTCGGGGCGGATAATCTTAAGACGATCCGCCCCTTAATAATATTACTTTAATGCAGTTATTACTTATTTTCCTTGTCAAGAACAATATAAGTAATGTTCAGGTCCGAAGCCGTACCGTGTGTACCTTCCATATTAGGTATCACGGTTACATACGAAGGATCACCGACGTAAGGTATAAAGTAACCAGCCAGCAATGTTGCCGCCAACTGTGCCGAAGCTATAATACCGCCGGTTATTACTGCCCCGCCGCCAATATCCGCCGAAACCACCGGTGACCCGGCCGCCTCTGCTAGTGCCGCGGTTGTACCCTTATAGGCTTTAAAGTCAATCCGGTTGGTGGCGTCAAGTGTGATCCCCGCCTTTCCGGTGATTAAAAAGCCGCCCATAAGTCCCTCGGAAACATCTACCGCGGTAGGCGCGGAAGGTGTTGCCGTGATTGAATCTTGATAAAGTGCAATATGTCCTGCTTTGTCTGTAAAGTCTTTTCTTGCCATGTTGAAGCCCCCTATTTTTTTATTAGTACATCATTTGTTAATAATATCTATTATGTGTTGCCCGCCTGGATCGGGTTACCGCCGTAGCCGTCGGTGATCTCAAGCTTAAACGCTTCCGTATAGCTCATACCCGAAGGCGCCGCGGCCGCGTCAAACATAGAGCTTGTCACCGTCGTTACAACAAACCCAGGGTCGTTGATAGGCGCCGCAACTTCGTTTAATGCTATGTTTGGCATGTTTATTACCAGTTCTGCGTTTTGGTTCGCGTTTAACGCCGCGCCGGTAAGCGTTAAGCTGGCCTTTTGTGCATAATTACCGTTCCGCTCCGATATCAACGTATCGTCTTCGGTCAACGGCTCGGTGAAATTCAACGACATGGCCGGGTGCGCGTTCTGTATTGGTTCGCTCATGATGTTGTTACCGCCCGGTCCGGTCCGTAGGCTTCCTTCAATTGCTTGCTCAAACCTAAAGGCAAATTCATTAACCTTACGGTCGTCCGTTCCGGTGGCAAGGGCCGATCCGGTCGCCCGGTTCATTAATATTGAACACGTTGTTTTCTTCATAGGGATTTCGCCCGACGATTGCCTAATAGTCCATAAGGTTTGATCTGTGTTGACCGTCGCAGGGACAACGTCCTGGTCGCCGATAGTTGTAAACCGGGTCATTATGAAACCGTCATACGTGCCTAATATCTCAAAAGCACCTATTTTTAAATGCGGTATTTCTTTGATATACGGCGCTATTCCTTCCGTCTTCGTGAAGTAAATACCTTCCGTATCGCCGATCTCGTAAATATGCGTGCAAGCGTCGCCCATAACTTCAACTACGCTCGTCGCGTCCGGGGTGGTGTCCCAGGCGGCCAATACTGTAAAAGTATCCGCGGTGTTTGATACTATCTCACGCGTTTGGTCAATGCCCGTGCCGGTTGTAATTGTGATCCACTTGCCCGCATAAGCATTGACGCCCATAGAGGTGTTTTTGGTAACCGTAACGGTTGTTGATGTGGCCGTACCGTCGCAAATATCAAAAATAGCCGGGCCAAAGTCAACAACCTCGTATGTATCGCCGGACAACGGCGCGGTGGCCGTTGCAAACGTCAACGTATCACTTGTGCTATCGGTTATTGCTAACACCTGATATATCCCGGTCCCGGTGTTGATTATCAAGTATTTACCGATTTGTAGATCATCGGCGCCGAACGGTGCGCCACTATCTACCAACGTTACCGTTGATCCGCCGGTTGCGGTCCCGGTGACGATCTTTGTTAATGATCGATAACTAACCGTATCGACAACACCCAAAGCGCCCGCGAAAAGCTGGTGCATTTTACCGCCGAACCTAAACTTCTTGTTAAAATCGCCGCCCTTTTGGATTGCTTGTTGCACCCAGGACGACGGCCGATCTTGCCCCAAACTTACAGAGCTTATTATGGGCCTGGTATCCGACGGCAGGGAATCTTCTACTAACATCCCGCTATTCGCTATACACGCTTCCGCCGCGCCGGTTTCCCATACGCTAGAATTTAGCGCAAGCCCCATCTTTGCTCCTTTTCCAGTTCCTACCGACATAATTATTTCCTCCCTCGTAAACGCTTAATAGCGAGTTTATTTTCTATTTCATACTGCTTTTTGTTCTTTTTAAATTGCGCAAAAGCTTTTTTTCTGATTGTGCGGGCCTTTTTACAAGTAATTATATTACCCTCGTCGTCAAGGCCCGGCACAATAATATCATGCTCATTTATCGGCATTGCTTGAAACAACAAGGGGTTAAAGTGTTTTTTGTCTATGTCGCGGAAAAGGCCGCGCATCATCTGACCGTAGATTGCGTGTCGTGTGCCGCTTATTAAATCTCTTACCCTCATATCTTTTTACCCTCCACAACTGAATATTTTACAGTAAAGTCCATTTCAACGCCCTGTGCGCCCGCCGGGATAGATACGTCAAGAATATCAAGATAGCTATCCGGGGTGGTGTCAATAGCGTTTCCGTCCTGTGTCAAATCTACGCTTATCGCTTCTTTTATGTCGCCGCGGAGATCCTCTGCGTTTCCGGCGGTTGATATAATACTTGTTGTTACCATCAGGTCCCACATTTCTATACTGCCGGTTGCGGATTCCCGGGCGTTATATTTTGCAAAGGACGTAATGTTAACAAAAGGCATATGATCGGATACAACGGTATGCAGTGCGCGGGTAGAATTCACCTCGCAGGTGGTGACGCTTGCAAGGGCTTGAATCGTTGACCTTATAAACTCTAATATGTTTCCCTTTTTCGTGCTTGCCATTATTACATCCTTAAGAATATTTTCATTTGACCGTGACTATTGCTTATATATTCATCGGCATAATATGTAGTGCCGTTTATTGTAAATGTTGCGGTTGTTGTGTCTCTATCGTCTATGTCGCTTTCTAATACCCTTATTGCTGGTTGCGGTGCTACTACCCGCGTCACTTCGTTGTCTGATTCACCCTCTCGATTTCTAAAAATAACCTTGATTGATTTAGACGCCGCGACCGCATTAACATATACGGCCGCGACCCCTAAAGTTCTTAATACCTGACTAAAAGCCGCAAGAGCTTGTTGATCATAGTTTCGGATCATAACTAGCCCTTTTTCTTTGCGTCGGCTTCGGCTTTGAGTTTAGCGTGGTCAACCGGCGGCGCAACGTATACCTTTGCGTGTTTAGCATCACAAAGGGCGGTCGCTACGTCTTCGTCGAACGTGTCCGTATTGCCCTTTTGATAAAGCCCTTCGGGTCCGCCATAGTTCCGCACAAACTCAACCTTTACCTTTACTGGTTTTTTCTTTCCCATTAGTCTTTTTACCCCCCTATTTTCTCACCGGGGTTATTCCGGTGGCTGGTCCTTCTTCTTCTCTTCCTTCTTCGGATCAACTAGAATTATCGGAATTGCTTCTTCTAGCGGCTTCCCGTAAACATTACAGGCGACCCATTCGCCCTTGATCTTTTTAACATTTACGGCGGCATTTTCTTGTATAAGCTTCCCGGCGTCTTCTTCGCTTATTTTGAATTTGACCGTCTTACCCTTTGCCGTTTTTTCTACTGATTCGTATTTCTTGTCGTCAACCGTAAATATCTGCTGGGGTGCAAGATAGCAACCGCGCGCTAACTCACGGTTGCCTATCTGCGTCCCCCTCAAGATATAAATAGCCTCAATCTTTGCCGGTTTTACTGGTTTCCTGCTCATAATCTCTCTCCCTTAGAATGTATTTTTGACCGATCTATGTAGTGATCAGGTCATTCATGTAAGATACAGCGACCGCATGGCCTAACATGTAATCGACGTACTCATGAATATAAGTTGTTGTTTCGTCGGTTGCCGCGTCTGATTTGTCGTCAACTACTACGCGGATAGTTCCCCAACGGCCCTCGTAACACTCGGCCGGATTAAGGAAAAACGCCTCTGATAGATTCGTTCCAGACCCTTTTGTGAGGTTAGAACGTAAGAGGTTGCTTTCAATAACCGGGTGTCCGATACATGCCTTTTGTTGACCCGGCGGCGTATCGTGCGCCATGATTCTAGGAACCTGGCCCGAAGTGATTTCTGTTCTCTGATTCTTGCCGACGGTAACCGCGTTCATTAAGAATATCGGCATACCACCAGGTAGATCACCTGCGTTTGCGGCCATAACCAGCGTACGCATATTAATGTAGTTGTCTAGCGTCGGCGCAAGCCCGTCAGTGCCACCAGCTACCACATTAATGCCTGAATTAACGGCTATACCCAAAGGTTCCCCGCTCTGTCCAGTTCCGTAGATAAAGAGCTTGTTTCGCTTGATCGCTTGCGCTAACGCAAGCTTTCTTTCGATTATCGCCTCAATACCCATACCCGCGCCCTGAATCTTTAAAAGGTGCGATATTTTAGTACCGGCAGAAACAAGTCTAGGTGACATTTTCCTGGTTGATGTTGTAAGATCGCTTAACGTGGCGGCTTCATGCTCACCCCTTGTATAAGCGTCTTGAATAGCGTCAAGCACACCAAAGTTAAGATCACCCGACAAACCTGGTACTTGCGTTATACCGATCCGGTCGGTAATCGTTGCGGCGTTCAGGAAGTCTATAAACCTGGCACGGGTCAAACCTTCCGCAGTCCAGGCGCCGCCCTTTGTTGATTGATCAACCGACATTGAACGCATGGCCCGACCGTTCGCGCTATTTAGATATGCTTTAACAAAAGCAATATCATTAGGTGTTACCGCGTTCCGACGCGCATAACTATTGATGATATCAACCGGTAAGGTCAACGATCTTTCGCCCGTCTTTTGCGAAGATATACAGTTCGGTTGTAGCTTTTCAGCCTCTACCGAAACCCTATATTCGTAGCTTGCTTCCTTGCTACTTTCGTTGAAGTCACCGGCGTGCATTGAACGGATAGCCCTTGCAAGGCTAAAGTCTACCTGCTCTTTGTCGGTCATTCCAAGCGCGTTGTCGTCGGCGTCAAGCGCCTTTCGTTCCCCCACCTTTTTCATGATAACGGCCCGGAATTGATCCGCCGGGACGCCTTCGGCTTTGATACGCGCGGCCTCTTCCTTGATATCCTTAAACTCGATACCAAGACTTTCAACGGCTATATCAATCAAGCCGTCAATGTCCTTTATCCTGGTACGTTCGGCCTTCATTTTATCAGGCCCTATGTCGATCTTATGACCCGATCCTGGCGGGTCTTCATCCTTTGCCTTTCTGTGCGCCTCTACTTTAAGCGCAAGCTCGGCTTGATCTTCTCGAAGCTTTTTTTCTTGAGCTTCTAACTGCTCTTGTGTTAACTTCATTTGTTGCCCCCTTGTACTATTTATTTTTACTTCTATAATTTCATCCCGGTTATCGCTTGCGCTTCGGAATGCTGCTGCGTTTGGATCGGCCCCCTCGTGAACGCCTGATACTTCGTCGGGGCGCCACTTAAACCTTACAACCGGGTAGCCGGTTTTTTGATCTATCGTAATATCAAGGGGCGGAAAAATCTTTGTAGCACCGACGGATACATTCGCCCGGTGTTCGCCTAAAAAATCTTTTTCCGCATCTTGACCACGTTGTGATTCTGAAAACTCCATAAAACCCCGCCCTATCCGTTCGCCCGCGGGTGCATCTTGTGGAAACGCTATGTCGGTAACGGAACCCAGGACCACCATAGGGTCCTTCATATGTGACTCTAATAATGATAAGCGCCCATCACGTAAAGCGCTTTTATCAATATTTTCCTCGGAATGGTCAAAGATTTCAAAATAAGGGCGGCCCATTGCGTCCCTTTCTAAAACTGGTACTTCCGAAGAAAAAATAACCGGTATCCTTTCACCTTCGGCCGGTAGATCAATGTGTGCAACTCTAACCGACGTCGCGGCTATTTTCAATGACGTCAAGTTTGGTTTTTTTTTCATTTTTACTCTTACCCCCTAAATTTAAGCCCTTTAAGTCGGCGGCTTCTTTTTTAAGCTCTTCGATATGATCATCATAATTTATATTTAATTCTGCCAGTTCTTTATGTAGGGACGTAACGCCCGTACCCAAATTACGCTCAACAACTTTGCTCATAGCTTCCGGATCAACCCAAACAACCGGCTTGTCATATACTACCGCGGAATTTGCGTATAGCTCAACTTCGTTTGGCCCGATAACATTATAAAGACGGTCTTGCGTTAAATAGGCCCACGTCAACCACCGTTTAAATATTTTCAGCTTTGAACGGTTTATAAAGTTCGTGCGCCGCAACGTCCAATAATCTTGAACCTCAAGAGCGCCCAAACGACCCGAAGCAAAACTTGTTTTCGTTAAATCACCAGACAAGCTTGCATAGGTAACGCCAAGCGCCGAAGCATAGCCCTGTAAAATCGCGGTTACGAACGGCCCAAATTGACCGCTCGGTTGTTTCGGATCAAAAACATCTAAAGATTCGCCCGGGCGTAATCTGAAAATTCGGCCCGGCTCTACTTTGTTTATTATTTCACCCTTGTTAGGGTCGGGCGTCCCGTGTTGTGGTGTGTTGAACGGGTCCGCTTCTTTTGATGTTATGGCCGCAAACTTACTTGATATTACGCGGCAAGCCACAATAGTAGCCTTGACATAGGCGTTTAAGTGTTTCGCGTTCACAATAGCCGCGTGCGTTGAAGGAATACCGCGGCCCTGTCCTGGGCGTAGCGGTTCAAAAAAATGTACTATCTCATTTGCCGGTATACGCATTCTAAACCGACCGTCGGGCCACCTGGCTACATTGTCGCCCGGGTGACGTTCTAATATGTGATAGGCCGCTGGGCGACCCCATTTATCATATTCTATTGAATTTCTAATATATGAACCGTCGGGCCGCGGCATACAATCAAAGCCTAATTCCAGGCGGTCCGCGTCAAACGGGAAAAGCGCAAACTTAAATTTATTATCTTTAAACTTTTCAACGATCCGGGCGAAAAATTCACCATCACAATGACGGGTCCGGACCTCTAGTTGTTCAAAATCAAGTAAAGACATATCGCCGGAAGTACAACAATCAAGCGACCATTCGGCATAAAGTTCTTCGATTATTTTATTTGCTTCCGGATCAGGGCCTTGCGAAGAAAGTTTTAAACCCTTCGGTCCGATAGTTTCTTGTACGGCCATGTTTAAAAACTTCGTAATATGGCAATCGTCCATAGCAAGCTGACGGGATCGTTGCCGCAAGATCGCTAAATTTTCGTATATACTACGGTTAATTTCGCCCATTTCGCCCAGGCCGGAGTCTAGGCGTGACACCTTCGCGCCCGCAAAGATTGATCTATCCGTTACGGGCGCAAGGTGAACACAATCATTCTCTTTTCGGGAGAGAAGATTTTGAGAAACCTCAACTTGATTTTTTGATAAGTCTATTATTTTCATTATTTAACCTTGACAAAGTTTATCGCGATAGCTTCAAAATAGCTTTCGTTCCTTTTATCAACCATGTAATGAACACCTTCATATAAAAATGCAGACGGGCTTTCGTCAAGATCGTCTTTTAGCGTAAAGGTAATCATTTTACCCCTTGCGGAATCGTTACCAATAACTATATCACATCTTTTTTTGGTGATCCCGTTTATATCAAAATCGGCGTCTCTAATTTTCACAATGCAACGTTCTGTCATAATCTCTCTCCCGTTATAGATCACCATTAAATGAAAAAACAATATCGTTTGATACGTCTTTGCCTTGACGGAGAAGGTCCGCCTGGCTTTCGTCAAACTTCATGTTTTTATATTTCTCTATCAAAGCTTCAAGCTGTTCCATGTTTTGTAAACTATAAATCGAATCTTGTAATTGAATCGTTTTGTATGGGTTCTTAGAAATTTCAAGTGCAAGCTCTTGTAGGCGCTCCAGAAATATTGCCGTAAATGTGCGGGCTTCGTGCGTGGTCTTTTGGATAGGATCATACAATATCTCAATGGTTCCGTATTTTGCGATATCTACAATTCCAGCGGTATCGGTGTGCTTTATTGTATACGCGTATATTCCCGGAGGCCATTTAGTAGTTGCGGCGGGCAGTGCATCTATAGTAAACAAATCCCCATCGGTCCCGGTAGTAAAATCCCCGTCCGGGACGTCGCCCGGACCGCGGAAATAAACGGCGATACTTCCACCCTCGGAAGCTAAAAGCGACGGCAAAGAAAGGTCAATCCGTAGGTTGCTTCCGGCGGTGAATGCTATAGGAATGTTGTTTAGTCTATCGTATGCCATAAAAAAAGCGTAGCATAGGGTATTCCAGGTTTCAACAACAAAATGCTTTTTTTAAAAATTTTTTTATAGATCGTCGGTGAATGTGTTTGGTGGCTTTGTCGGTGCGGCTTTCGGTTCCTCTTCTTCGGGTTCCGGATCATAATTTATAATATCTTTTATCGTTTGGTCCATATTACCCAGCCCGCATAAGTGTAAAGCGGCATAGGCGTAACCCTCTATATCAAACCCCTCGTTGTCTTTTCCCGCGGGCTTTTCCCACACATAAACAAACCCGGTAGCCGTTTGCTTTTTTACCCTCTTTTCGGCGGTGAATTCTTTAAAATATTTTGTAGAATATGATTCGTTCCAATGAATACAACCGGGCGCCGGGCTACCCGGGAAGTGAGTAATAAAACTTCGTTGATAAATTGTGTTCTTTATTGTATCAACGCCTATCGTATATACCGGCACGCGCTTGTCGTTTGCCCGTGTCGGCGTTCCGTTGTGTACTGGCAGACCGGCGCCGCCCTTTCCTTTAATGGCCACCGCGGGCCATTTGCGGCGGTGTACAAAGTTATAAACCCGGTCGGTAGCAAACCCGGAATCTATAGCGCATTTTTGAATTCTTAAAACCGCGCCGGTGGGGTGCTTATATTGTTTTTCTAGTAGTGCGTTTAGTTGCTCCCAAACGGCATCCTGAAAAGGATCACCATATAAAATAAGGTGTTCAATTCCCCAACTTTCATACCCGACGCCCCACAACCGAACGGTCACTTCAAGCCTGTCTATTTGAACATCTACCCCGGCGGTAAGGATCGCACCGTCTTTAGGTAGTTCCGGTTCCACGCGGTCGCCGTTTTTATCAGTATACCAGCGGTAATAATCTTCGCGGCGGGCGGCCAGGTCGTCGGATTTCATACTTTCGTGCGGTATTTCCCAAACTTCACCCAAAGTAGCATTAACAAAGACTTGCATTGTTTCTGGGTTATCTTTTTTCTTTAAGTAATCCCTGACAATATCTGAAAACGTCCGCTTCGGTGAATACATTTCGTTTAAATGAAAGCCAGCCGATCCGGTAAACGGCCTTTCTGCTATCCAGCGCCCTTGCGTCACCATCAGATTTTTTTCATAATCTGATATCAGCGTACCGCATTCCGGGCAAACGATCCGGGCGGTATCCGGGAAGTGTAGTTTTTTCTTATTGGTTTTGGATTCCCAAAACACAACCCCGTCGGCTATAAAATCGTCCTTTGCTTTATTGTATTCCGCTTCGGTTTCATAAATTACCGAATCCCAATCTACGTTATCCCAAATTAAAAGGTGTTCTTTTGCACAATGATAACATGGTACATAGAACCGGCGCTTGTCGGACGCCTCATAAAGATCGTCGATCTTACTTGAACCCTTTATACTGGGCGTTGACGCTGACACTTGTAGCGGGTTTATCTGCATTTTCATTCGGGCCTCTAGCAGTCCATATGCGTCACCCTCTTTTGTCTTCGGCCACTTGTCTATTTCGTCACCAATAACAAGCGGCGCCGACGCGGACGCAAGCGCCCTTTCGGTCCCGGCGGTAATAAACCTAATCCAACCGCCGTCATAGTCTTTAAATAGTTTTGTATTTTTTGTGTTTCGATATCCTACGGCGGCAACAATTTCACTTAGTGCCGGTGATTCATCAATCATAGGGGTGAAGCGTGACGCCGATAAAAATTCTACAGATTCCTTTGAGTCCATAGCCCAAACAATACCGCAAGGCCGGTGCTTCATGCGGTGGGCGGCGATAATTAACATCGACCAGGTTTTTGCTACCTGGGCGCTGGTCTTTAAAACGATTTCCCGGGTCGCTAGGTTCGTGCTTTCGTTTAAAATATCTACCTGGTACGCAAACGGTTTATACGGCCCGCCGATAGAATCAACCTTAGTACTCATGTTGATATTCTTAGGGGTCCACTCTGCTACCGTCTCGTCGGGCGGCGGGGCAAAGATACTATTACACTCTTTTAAAAGACTGCAAAGCTTATAGAGTATTTCATTAAACATGCAACGCCCGGGCTTGTACGGGGCGGCGAAGCCGCCGAATTTTTCTGTCCAATCGTGTTTTTTCGGCGGCCGCTGCGTACCCGTTTTTGTTAATAATTTCGCGCTATATAGTGTTTTTAATATATATCGTGTTACTCTTTTACAATTGTGGCCATTAATTCCTGATATATTTTTTCAACGTCTATTTTTGAGAGGGCAAGCAAGGATTCTTGTACCACTTCATTTACTACGGTTTCGGCTACCGGGCGCATTTTTGGGTCCGGCATGGCAAGCGCCGCACGCTTCGGCGACGATAAAAATATGCTCTTTGCTTCGGCGTGGACCTTCATAATTGCTTGACGGACCAACGGCAGGAATAAATTTGTGTTGATAATATACCCCTTTCTTAACTGGGCTTCCTCTTCTTCACGATCTGCTTTGTTTTTTTCACGCCGGGCGCGCTGTTTTTGATAGCTTAATTGGTGCGCTATAGATTCGGGTGATACTGTGATTGCCGGGGCGGTGTGGTCGGGCGTGGCTTTTGGTCCTGGGTCGTCAAGTGGAAGTCGCGGGGCCTGGTCGATCCGGGGGGCGTTTGTTTTGTTGTTGCGAAAATTTTTGATCGATTCGGATAGGTCAAATTTTTTGTTGAGGCCGACGCGAAGTACGCCTTCGTTCTTTAGCTGTGTTACGCGCCCCGGGGTTACCCCCAGGTGCGCGGCCAGCTCCTTACCATTGACCCACTTTGACATGCTCGTCTCTCTCCCGAATTGTGGAAACGTTCCGGGTACGAAAAAAAAGATCGGACCCGTCGGGCAATCGTGTTACTGCCCGCCATTTATTATCACACAATCCCGATTAAACTTCAACTATTTAATTAAACTATTATTATTTAGGTAATTAAATGGCCCAAATATATAGTTGAGAATCGGGCTACTTTGTGCC
>JAGLQN010000020.1 GCA_023136835.1 Candidatus Omnitrophota bacterium
GATCCCAACTTTATCCCTTTGACGCGCGAGGCGTCAACCATGATCTGGTCCATTGTCACGCGCCCCACAACCGGACATCGGATTCCGCCAATAAGCACAAATGCCTGATTAGAAAATGCCCGGAAATATCCGTCATTGTACCCTATAGGAACCGTTGCGATCAGCATGTCTCTCTTTGTAAAGAAAGTCCTTCCATAGCTGATACTTCTTCCCTTCTTTATTTCTTTTAAAAATATAACATGAGATCGCACGCTCAGCACAGGTTTTAAGAGAAATTTTTTTCGGAGGTTCGCGTAAGGATACAATCCATATAACATTAAACCCGGCCTCGATAAATTCAGGATATGGGTTTGGTAACCGGCTAACCCCATACTGTTGGCAGCGTGAATATAAGGAATAATCAGGCCTGTCCGGTCTAATTTTGTCACTAAGTTATATAAGCGCTCAATCTGTTCTTTTGTGAACCTTCGATCTGTATCTGCTGCCGGAAAATGAGTAAATATCCCCATAATCCTTAAAAAGGTCAACGCATTGACCTTTTTAATAAAATCAAACGCATCTTCATGCCAGATCCCTAAGCGCCCCATACCCGTGTCCACTTTGATATGAATATCGATTCTTTTCTTACGCCTTTGCGCGCGCTGATTTAATGATTTCGCGAGTTCCAGCGTGCATACCGTCGGCATCAGCTGGTAATCCGCGATTCTTCGGGCATGCGAAGCGAGCGTGCTTTCAAATAAAAGAATGGGTTTTTTGATGCCGATTTTGCGCAGGGCCATACCTTCATGGATATCCGAAACACCAAAGAACCCGACCCCCTGTTTATCTAACAGCGGAGCAATTTTCTCAACGCCATGGCCATAAGCGTCGGCTTTGATCACAGCAAGCACGGTCTCTATATCCCTGACCTTTTTCCCCGATGAAGGGCGGGTCAGAAGAATAAATTTGTTCCTTGAAGCCAGCTTAACAACCTGATTTAAATTATGCTCAACGGCTTTAAGGTCGACCTCACAATATGTTAGATATTCGTTGCCTTTCACTTCTCACTTCTTCCTTGTTTTGATCTGACAATGGTCGGGATATAAATATAATGGGATCATTTTATCAATATTATCCCCCTTACCTTCTTTCAGCTGTTTTAAAACGAGCGGGACCAAGTGCCGGGCTTGCGGGAAAATATATTTCTCATCAGTAAATTTCGGGGTAATCCCTTTGACCTTTTTAATATCATCTTTATATAACTTCAGCCCATCCCCAATAAACGTAACTTCCCCTTTAACCTGCTTTAATACATCCTGAATATTCGCCAGAAAATAACCACTCTTTCTCTTAAGGGAAGACCCTTCTTTTTTATAAAGACAGGCATAAACAAGATTTCGCCTGGCATCGCGTAATGTGCAGATCTGAGCGCTTCCGCGCGCATTCATTGCTAAAATATCGAGACTTGGCACGCCGACAACCGGTTTATGTGTTCCATAGGCCAACCCCTTAACGGTTGACAATCCGACCCTCAAGCTCGTGAACGACCCCGGCCCGAGCCCAACGGCAAAGCCATCTAAGCGCTTCATCGGCATTCCGGCATTATCTAATATCTTTTTTATACTGGGCATGATCGATAGATCAAGCGGCCGGTTCAACTTCGCGTTACGGAACTTTAGAATCTTTTCGTCGCGCGAAATGGACAAACTTAAATTCTCGGTTGAGGTATCAATACATAAAAGATTCATAATTGAAATTTCTGTTTTTTGCCGATAACCGGATCGCGCGCTCGTTGAGTTTTTTATGCTTTAGCTCGATCTTAAGGTATTGCTCGGGTAAATATTTTCCTAACCGGTCTGCCCACTCGATCACCGAAACACCCTGTCCATATAAGAATTCTTCGTACCCGATGGAGCTGATTCCATGAAGATCTTCTAAGCGGTAAAGATCAAAATGATACAGAGGCGGAAGTCCTTCATAAATATTCATCAAGACAAAGGTGGGACTGTTCACATTTGTTGGGTTAATGTTGAGCCCCGCGGCGATCCCTTTGATCAGGGTTGTCTTTCCGCTCCCTAAATCTCCGAAAAGACAGATGATATCGCCCCCTTTTAAACATTTCGCCAAATGAATTCCGAATGCTTTTGTCTCTTCAGGACTTTTGGATATAAACTTTTCGCTGTTCACGCCTAACCTCAACCAGATTCTCAGCAACCATAAACGGACCCCGAAGGTCCGTTTGGTTAGAAATGGATGTACCCCTTAATGGTTATTTTTTTCAAATGCCCGTTAGATGTTTTCAATTGCAGGCCCTTCTCTTTTGCGACAACCTCGCCAATACGATAGAACCGGTAGCAACGAGTATTCTTGCCCATTAACTTCTGCGCGCGTGATGCTGGAATCGTAAAAAGCAATTCGAAATCCTCCCCGTCATAAAGAGCATCTTTTAAATAAGCCTTTCCCCTTCTGGGAATAGAGCTTTCTTCAATCATTGCGCCAACCCGGCTTTCCCTTAAGATATGCCCAAGGTCAGCCGCAAGCCCATCGGATATATCGATCATGGCTGTTGGCTTGTGCTTTCCCGCAAGATACTGCGCCTGCGCGATGCGGGGAACAAACCGCAAATGCCATCCGCTTGACAATGACCTGCCTAACGGTCCGGTTACAAAAACCTGGTCACCCGCACGGGCGCCATTGCGATAAACCGCTTCATCTCTTTTTACTTCTCCGAGTAAAGCGACATTGATAATAATCTTTTGACTTTTAATCGTATCGCCACCGACAATTCCGACATGAAATTTTTTTGCCGTTTTTCGTATTCCCTGATAAATTTGAGATATCACCCGCCATGAAACTGTAGACGGCGCTCCTAAAGAGATAACCGCATATTTTGGGATACCGCCCATGGCCGCAATATCGCTGATGCTCGAGGCTATTGCCTTATGGCCGATCCCTTTCGCGGGCATTTTCAGCGTAAAATGAACACCTTCAAGAAGCATGTCCGTCGTTAACAGTAAATGTTTCTTTGCCGATAATGGAAGAACCGCCGTATCATCGCCGATACCCTGAATCCCTGAAAAAGACCCGCGCGCCTGCTTCTTTAACAGATCGATCAAACCGAATTCGCCCAGGTCGGAAAGTTTCATTTTTTGGACAGCACGTGTAGACATATTACAAGAAAATTCTTCTTTGCTCCTCAGGAAAAAATTTTCTAGCCCCAAGTCTTTTATGACTTCCGAAGGGGCAAAAATTTCTTTTTGATATTCGCTGAAAACGGCGGGCGGATAATGCCTTCTTCTGTGACGATCGCTGTGATCAATTTGGAATCGGTCACGTCAAAAGCAGGATTGTAAACCTTAACATCTTTAGGTGCTGTGGGCCGGCCGCCAAATGAGGTTACTTCTTCTTTGCCGCGTTGTTCGATCGGGATCTGCTTTCCGCTTCGAATACCCATATCAAAAGTCGAACGCGGCGCGACAATATAAAAAGGAATCTTATGATATTTCGCCAGGACCGCCAAGTTATACGTCCCGATCTTATTGGCCGCATCCCCGTTTGCCGCAATGCGGTCAGCTCCCGCAAAAATGGCATCAATTTTCCTCTGTTTCATCAGGCTCGCCGCCATATTGTCACAGATCAATGTCGTATCGATCTTCGCCCTTAAGAGCTCCCATGTCGTAAGCCTCGCGCCCTGCAATAAAGGCCGTGTTTCGCAAGCGTACACTTTAAACTTTTTCTTTCTTTTTTTCGCGCTATACATAACCCCTAGAGCTGTTCCATAATCCGCCGTCGCTAAAGCGCCGGCATTGCACACTGTCATGATCCGGCTGTTTGCCTTGATCAGCCGTGCTCCAAAATCACCCATGCGGCGGCAAACTTTACGGTCCTGCTGATATATGCTCATCGCTTCTTTTTTTAACTGTTTTCTTAGCTCCGCAACCGAACGGCCTGAATGGCGGGAAAGAACTGCCCGCATCTGGTCAAGCGCGTTAAATAGGTTGACTGCCGTCGGGCGGGAAGTGCCGATATAATCACACGTTTTATGAACATGCTTGATGAAGATCTTTACATTATTTCCCTTAAAAGGCTTTATGCCTAAAAGAACACCAAAAGCCGCTGATACTCCTAAAGCGGGTGCGCCACGCACGCTTAGATTCTTAATGGCCTTCCAAAGAGTTTTCACATCCCGGCAGGTCATATATTTTAGTTTATGAGGAAGCTTTGTCTGGTCAATAATTTTCACGTTTCCATTAACCCACGAAATTGTTGGTACCGGCATCTTCTTCCTTTCTTACTTCTTATGATAGCTTTCTGCGCGTGAGTTGGATTCGTCCATGGAATGAATTGAATTTCGAGTGAAAGGAGAAATTCCCCCAACGAAATGGGCGGATCCAATTTATTGCAAAATGTCTCTCAGCTTAATTTGGATCATTAAGGCTTCTTTACAATCTCCAGCCTCGGGAAAAGAGCTTCATGCGCTTTTAGCTTGGTGCCCGCTTTTAACCCTCCCCATTGGGGAGTCGTCCCCAAAGCGCCTAAAACATCAAGGACCGATTCAGACTTAAACGGCATGACCGGGGATAGATGCGCCGCGCTAATCCTCAAGGCTTCCGTCGCTGCATACAAGACCGTTCCGGCGCGAGGCAGGTCGGTCTTGGCAACTTTCCACGGGGCCTGGCTCTCAAGATACTTGTTGGCCCGGCGGACAAGCTGCAGGGTTTCTTCGATCGCTTCATTAAGCCGCATCTGACCGATCAATTCCTTGACCTTCAAGTCAAGCGTTTCAGATACGCCTTTGATATCATCTTCATCAGAAGTCAGCTGACCAGCGTCAGGAATAACCCCGTCAAAATTCTTCCCGATCAAGCCGCTGACCCGGTTTAAAAGATTGCCGAAATCATTCGCCAGATCGCTGTTATAACGCTTGATAAACGACTCCATCGTAAAGTTCGCGTCCTGGCCAAGGACCATTTCCCTCATCAGGTAATAGCGCACAGAATCAATACCGTATTCGTCAATCAAATCAAGCGGGTTTACGATATTTCCAAGGGATTTGCTCATCTTCGTATCCCCGGTTAACCACCAGCCATGAGCAAAGATAGTTTTCGGCAGCGGAAGCCCCAAAGAAAATAACATCGTCGGCCAGTACACCGCATGGGTCGTTAAAATATCTTTGCCGATGAGATGAACCGATGCCGGCCACCACTTCTTGAAGTTTTTATTATCGGCAATAAATCCCGGACCGGTGATATAATTTAAAAGCGCGTCAAACCAAACATAGGTAACATAATCCTTATCAAACGGAAGCTCGATGCCCCAGCCCATCCGTGATTTCGGGCGGGAAATACACAGGTCGCCTAAAGGCTGGCGCAAAAAGCCTAAAACTTCATTGCGGCGATGTACGGGCTGGATAAATTCGGGGTGATCATTAATATGGTCGAGTAACCGTTTCTGGTATTTTCCCATCCGGAAAAACCAGTTGCGCTCCTTCAATTTCTTCACATCACGAAAATCCCCCGATTCTTTTTCGGTTTCGGTAATGAAGCGCTCTTCGGCAACCGAATACCAGCCTTCGTATTCGTCGCAATAAACATCGCCGGCGTCATAAACCCTCGTAAGGACATCTTGGACAACCGTGACATGGCGCTTTTGGGTCGTACGGATAAAGTCATCGTACTGGATCTCGAGTTTCTCCCAAAGCTGCAAGAACCTTGGTGCAAGATCATCACAATGTTCCTGGGGGGATAGCTTGCGCGCCTCTGCGGCCTGCTGAACTTTTTGCCCGTGCTCATCTAACCCTGTCAGAAAAAATACCTCATCCCCCTCGACCTTATGATAACGGCACAAAACATCGGCTAAAATGGTTGTATACGCATGGCCGATATGCGGCTTGTCGTTAACATAATAGATCGGCGTTGTAATATAAAATTTATTTTTGCTCATCGAGTTTAATTATCCGAACTATTGGGAAATACTGTCTTAACGATCTTTCCTTCTCCCATATCAATACTGACTACTCTTTTTAGAATATTGACGTCAACAACCCGCCCTTTACCTTCAACGGTATTAATTCTTTCACCTAACCTTGGAAGAGATCTGGCCTGCTCCTTATAGACGGTAAATTCATATGCCATGCAACATTTGATGCGTCCGCACGCTCCCGAAATCCTGGAAGGATTAAGCGGCAACCCCTGCTCTTTTGCCATTTTGATCGAAAGCGGGTGAAAGGCTCTCATATAAGACGAGCAGCATAACTGGCGGCCGCAAACACCATAGCCCCCGATGATCTTTGCCTTATCGCGCACCCCTATCTGCTTCAGCTCGATGCGCACGCGAAAAACGCGCGCGAGGTCTTTAACAAGATTGCGGAAATCCACTCGCCCTTCGGCGATAAAAGAAAAGATAATCTTGCTGCTGTCAAAAGTATACTCCGCCTTGACAATGCGCATATCGATCCTGCGTTCGTTGATCTTCCTCAGGCAAATACTCAGCGCTTCTTTGGCTTTCATCCGGTTGTTCTCGATCTGCTTCATATCCCCTTCCGTCGCCTTGCGCAGAACTTTTCCCTTTAGCCTGTCCATTTTCCCTTTAGCCGCCGAGCTGATATCCGAGATAACTTTTCCGAATTCCGAGCCCCGATCCACCTCGAGCACAACATAATCATCGCGATTACATTCAATATCGTTAAGATCATAAAAATAAACTGAGCGGTATTCGCCCAATTGTATCCGCACTATTCTCCCCATAATTGTTCTCCTATAATCAACAGCGGTAGCTTGATATTCAAATTATCCGCTAAAAGCCAACACATTTTAACAATGGATTCATTGAGGGCTTTTAATTCCTCAAAAGTATATTTTTCCACAAAAACATCCAGGTCATCAATACGGTCCCTATGGATCAACCTGTTATCCCGCACGCCCGCCTTTACTAACAAGGTATCCCTCATCCAGCTCAAAAGAATGTTTAGGAAACTCTTTGTTTCGTCTTTTTTTGCCAACAAGCCTTTCATACGGGCATCTTCAGGACGGTTCAAAACAAATTCATCGATTAACTCATTTTTCTTCTCGACAAACCGGTCTTCTTTTAATCTCTTTGCCACCGTTAGAGACCCTTGCGCAAAATACGCAAAGAAATGTGAATCCCGCGCGTTAACCTCGTGGTCATTCCTTAATCGTCCGGCCAGATCATGATCGGACATCGATGGAAAATGGACTATATGACAGCGTGATTTGACCGTATCCAAAACCGTTTCCGGAATAGACGTGGTTAATATCAGAAGACTATCCGCTGTCGGTTCTTCCAAAGTCTTCAAAAAAGCATTAGCACTCTCCAGTGTTAAGTTTTCGATATTCTTTATAACAAAGACCTTCTTTCTAGCCATGAACGCGCGAAGCTTGCCGCGGTTTAAAAGTTCCCGTATCTGTTCGATCTTGATCGATTCGCCTTCTCCATTATCGATCACAGACACATCCGGATGTCCGCCAGCATTGATCTTGATACAGGAAGAACAGGTATCGCAGAAAAACTCTTCCCGCCCGGCCTCACAATTCATTAGCTTGGCAACAGCTACCGCCGTCTCAGTTTTTCCGATCCCGGATGGCCCGATAAATAAATAGGCGTGAGCCAACCGCTTCCTCTGATCTAGAACAGCAAACCGTTTTAGAATAGAACCATTGAGCTGCAGTTCCTGTTGCATAGGACTCATCTCATGTCATTTCAACAATCGATCAATATGTTTTTGAACAATACTAAATATTTCTTCTTTTGTTCGATTCGCGTCAATAAGTTTGACGCGCCCCGGTTCCCTGCGGGCAATTTCTCTATAGCCTTTGCGAACCTTGTTATGATAGGAAATCGCGCGGCGCTCAATGCGGTCCTTCGTTCTTCCTTTAATGCGCGACAATCCCTTTTTAGCGTCAATATCAAAGAAGATTGTCATTTCCGGCGTGAGTCTTTGCGTGGAAAACTTGCCTATATCCTTGATCGCCCTGATATCAATACCATTTCCATAACCCTGATAAGCAACGGTCGAATCCAGAAACCGGTCGCAGAGAACGATTTTCCCTTTTTTTAAAGCTGGCGCAATGACTTCTTCGACTAACTGCGCGCGTGCTGCCATGTACAACAACGTTTCACATTCGCTGTTCATGTTTTTATTTTTGACGTCCAGTAAAATACTCCTTATTTTCTCGCTGATCTTAACTCCGCCGGGTTCGCGCGCAAACAAAATAGGCTTTTTCTTCTGCTTTAAATACTTGCATACCAATTCAATCTGCGTGCTCTTACCGGAGCCTTCCGAGCCTTCAAATGTGATAAACACTCCCTTCACGCCCATCGCCAAACCTGTCCTTCTTTCGTATCTTCCACAATAATTCCTTTCTTTCTTAACAAATTCCGTAATTCATCTGACTGCTGAAAATCTTTATTATTACGAGCTTTGTCTCTTGCACTGAGCAACTTTCTTTCTTCATCAGGCAATTCTTTCTTAACCAAAACAATTGAATCAACAGTACTCGTACTCACAGTAAGAACTTCTGGCATAATTGTTGCATTTTTAAATGGCGGTAATGTTAGCGCTAAAGCATCTTTGGCCAACTCTTCGATAATTTCTCCTGCTTTAATTATCTTTATACCAGTTTCTTTATGATGAGTTTTTTCATAAGAATCTACAAAAACATTTGTTTCATTAATAATATCAAAAAGACACACTAAGGCCTTTGCTGAATTGAAATCATCATCCATAGCATTAAAAAATAACTGCTTTCTTTCTTCAAGAAAATCAATCTTTCTTACACGACCTTGATTAGACTCTAACTCCATATTTTGTTTAATCTGAGCAATCTTATTAAACAAAGTATAGAACGCATTAAGCTTTTTATCTGCTTCATCCATCTTTTTCCAAGAAAAATCAACAGGATTCGAGTAATGGGATTGTAGGAAAAACAGCTTGAGAGCATCACTGGAGTATTTCTTCAGCACCTCATCCAGCGTAATAAAATTCCCTAACGACTTAGCCATCTTCTGGCCGTTAATGGTCAAAAGCCCGTGATGAATCCAATGCTTCGCGAAAGTCTGACCCGTCAAGGCCTCGGATTGCGCGATCTCATTCTCATGATGGGGAAAGATCAGGTCGCGCCCGCCGGCATGAATATCGATCGTATCGCCTTTAAGCTCGTTCATGCTCATGCAGGAACACTCGATATGCCATCCCGGGCGCCCTTCTCCCCAGGGGCTTGACCAGGATTTTTCTCCTCCTTTAGCTTTCTTCCAAAGAGCGAAATCCAGCGAATCGCGCTTTTTGGAATCCTTCTCGATCCTTGTCGCTTCGATCATTTGATCGATACTTTGGCCGGAAAGTTTTCCGTAACCTTCGAACTTTCTGACGCTGTAATACACATCTCCGTCGACTTCATAGGCAAAATCCTTTTTGATAAGGCCCTCAACAAAGGCAATGATCTTCGGAATATATTGTGTCGCTCTTGGCTCGGTATCGGCTTTATCAACCCCGAGGTTCTTAAGATCACGCTCATAAGCCTCGATATTCTCCCGGACAATTTCATCAAAGGACCTGCCAAGCTCTTTGGCCCTATTGATGATCTTATCATCCACGTCGGTAATATTACGCGCAAAATAGACTTGATACCCGCGGTATTTGAGGTAACGGCGGATCACATCAAAAATGTAAAGACTTCGGGCATGGCCGATATGACACTTATCATAAACCGTAACCCCGCAGGAATACATTTTGATGGTTTTTCCATCCAGAGGGATCAGTTCTTCTTTTTTCTTCGTGAGTGAGTTATAAATAAGGATGGTCATATGCTGATCAATATATTGCTGTAGGGGCGACCGGCCGGTCGCCCCTACGATTTAATTATCCAATGGATTTTATTCGTTCTTCTCTTTGTCTTCTAACGTCTTAACCCGCCTGATTAACTCTTTCATATGCTGCATGATCGGGTCAGATACATGAACGTGATCCATCATCAAATCGATTTTCTTTCCGTCTTGCTTGGTGATATGCCCGGGAACACCGACGACCGTCGCATTGGCCGGGACATCACCTAAGACAACCGCATTAGCCCCGATATAGCAATTATCACCGACCGTAATATCCCCTAAAACTTTTGCCCCGGCGCCGATGACAACATTGTTACCGATAGTCGGGTGGCGCTTGCCCGTTTGTTTTCCGGTCCCGCCTAAAGTAACGCCTTGAAAAAGCGTCACATTATCTCCAACGATCGTGGTCTCCCCAATGACAACGCCCATCCCATGATCAACGAAGAACCCTCGCCCGATCACGGCCCCGGGATGGATCTCGATACCCGTTATAAAACGCGCTAACTGGGAAATAAACCTCGGAAAGAAAGGGATCTTCACTTTCCATATGGCACGGGCAATCTTATGGGCAATAAGGGCATGCAGTCCGGAATAGAGAAGGATAATTTGCAGGTATCCTTTCGACGCCGGATCCTTTTCCTGTGTTTCCTTGATCGCCCGTGAAAAAAAGAGGGCGGCCAGAAGAACGTAAGACACGCCGATAAGTAACAAAACAGATATTGTCGTGCAGAATTCCATGATTCACCCCTGATCAATTGCGTGGCACTAAAAATACGGTCGCGAAAACAGCGATCCCTTCCTTTTTTCCGATAGCGCCCAACTGTTCATGTGTGGTCGCTTTAATATTGACCATTTCACTTTCAATCCTTAATTTATAAGCAATATGCGAACGCATTTCCGATTTGTATTGTTTTAAATTCGGTTCCTCTGCCTGAATAACACAATCAACATTGTTCACCTGATAACCTTCCCTCACAGCAATATCATGAACCTTCTCTAACAGGACAAGGCTTGATATATTCCTGTATTGCTCGTCTGTATTCGGAAAATGTTCCCCAATATCCCCTTTGCCTAAGGCTCCGAGAACGGCGTCACATACCGCATGCAGGAGCACATCGGCATCAGAATGCCCGTCGAGTCCACGCTCGTAAGGAATTTCAACGCCTCCCAAAATAAGCTTCCGTCCCTTGATCAAACGGTGAATATCATATCCAATACCTATACGCTGTTTCATTTTTCTTTAGCTTACGGTAAATATTATACTTTCCAAAAACCGCAAAAAGCCTCGGCAATCGTCAGGTCTTCTTGAGTCGTAATCTTAATATTTCTGTAATCCCCTAAAAGGACCTTCACTCCGACGCCTAACTGCTCGACCATCATGGCATCATCCGTCGATACATATTCTTTTTTCTGTTCGTGCGCTTTAATTAAAATGTCCTTTTTAAAAACCTGAGGGGTTTGGATCTCCCACAGGCCCTCACGATCAAGCGTTTCTTCAACCAATAAGTTTTTCTTATTGATCTTCTTAACGGTCGATTTGACCGGAACAGCCACTACAACCGCCTCCAAATCCCGGCAAAGCGCTACAGCGTCAGTGATCGTCTTCACAGAAACTAACGGACGCGCGCCGTCATGAACGACAACGACATCCGTATCTTCATCCAAGACAGCAAGTCCATTTGAAACAGATTGACAACGCGTCTCTCCACCGGCGACAATCTTTACAACCTTTCGCAATTGATACTGCTTAACAATATTCCCGAGCTCAAAAAGGTTATCCGCATGTCCAACCAAAACAACGCTCTCAATAACCGGACTGCGTTCAAAAACCTCCAAAGTATGCACGCAAAGAGGTTTACCGCAAAGCTCAATGAAAGGCTTAGGAAGGCTTGCTTTCAATCTCTTCCCGATTCCCGCTGTTGGTATGATCGCCTGGATTTTCACAATAGTTCATTTAAGGTAATTTGGCAAAGATCATTTTTCCGGACTGCGTCTGTAAAACAGAGGTTACGCGTACCGAAACTTTTTTCCCGATCAGGTCGCGCGCATTACTGACAATAACCATTGTTCCGTCTTCCAAATACGCTAAGGCTTGCCCCGGTTCTTTTCCTTCCCGGATTAACTTCAACTCTAGAATTTCGCCGGTATAGACCACCGGCTTAACGGCATTGCCTAGCTCATGAATGTTAAGGACTCCTATCCCCTGCAAAGCCGCGATACGTCCTAAATTAAAGTCCGTCGTGCATATTCTCGCGTCCAATAATTTCGCCAATTTCATCACCTTGGCGTCCACCTCTTTTTCTTCATTCAGTTCATCTTCATGAATATGAACCTGGATCTTCGGGTCGCTCTGCATTATCCTTAACAATTCCATTCCTCGACGGCCGCGCTGGCGCTTAATATCATCTGCTGAATCAGATATCTTCTGAAGCTCTTTTAAAACGCATCGGGGAATCACTAAACGGCCTGTCAGAAAGTTCACTTTATAGATATCCATAATGCGCCCATCAATGATCGCGCTTGTATCTAGGAGAATAGACCCGCTGCTCGCATCTTGCCGTCGAAACCGGACATAAGGAATAATGATGTTGAACTCATCTTTGCCCCGTAGGGCAACAACCGTTCCCAAATAGGAAAAAATGAGCGTAAGAACAACACGGGAAGTCGATTGAAAAAAAGGATCTAGCGGGATCAACGACAGGATATCAGAGATCAATTTGGCCATAAAAACACCTAAAAGAAGGCCGAAAACCATGCTTGATAAACCGCGCAAAGAAATACGGTGAAGACGCTGTTCCAGAAACATTAACATTAAGCCGCTTAACGCTCCCATCTCCAGTCCTAATATCGGCCGATCAATGATCGTTCCGATATAGTGTCCGACAATAGCGCTCAAAACGAGAAAAAAGATCCGAACAAATAACAATGTCATACTTTACTCCCCCCTATGATAAAGCCTCTAAAGCTTCTTTAACCGTTTCTACACCGATGATTTTTATATTTTTTCTTTTTAGATCCATTTTTATCTTCAGGTTGTTTTTCGGAACAATACATGTCTTAAATCCAAGTTTATCGGCCTCGTTAATGCGTATAGCCAGCTGACTGACACTGCGGACTTCCGATGAGAGCCCAACTTCACCTAAAATAACCGTATCAAAGGCAACAGGCTTGTCTAAAAGAGCCGAAGCTAAAGCCACTTCAACAGCTAAATCGGCAGCAGGATCCATAACCTTTACCCCTCCGACGACGTTTAAGAAAATATCTTTATCCTGCAAGTTCAAGCCCAACCTCTTCTCAAGAACAGCGATCAGCAAGGATAAACGGTTCGCGTCAAAACCCTGCGCCTTTTGACGGACCATACTAAAGCTGGACCGGCTGACCAACCCTTGAATTTCTACCAGAAACGGCCGTGTTCCCTCCATGATCGGCACAACCACAGACCCCGAAGCATTATGCGGCCGCTCAGATACAAAAAGTTCAGACGGGTTAGAAACTTCATCTAATCCGGCAGATGTCATTTCGAAAACCCCGATTTCGTTCGTTGAGCCAAAACGATTTTTGGTCGCCCGCAAAACACGGTAAGTAGAATATCTCTCGCCTTCAAAATAAAGAACCGTATCGACAATATGTTCTAAAACCCTCGGCCCCGCCAACATTCCATCCTTTGTAACATGCCCAATGATAAATAAAGAGATCCCTTTAGATTTTACTAGATGCGTTAACACGGCTGAACATTCTCTAACCTGGCTGACGCTTCCCGGAGATGAAGGAATTTCAGAGCTATAGACCACCTGAACCGAATCAACAACGACTACATCAGGTTTCATTTTATTGATGTAGCCGATAATATCCTCGAGGTTCACCTGATTAACGATATACAATGACCTGTTTTCCTTTGCGCTTAAACGCTCCGCGCGCACGCGCGTCTGCTTAACAGATTCCTCACCGCTGACATAAAGAACTTTTAATCCCTTTTCACTTAAAGCGCATCCAACCTGCAAAGATAATGTCGATTTGCCAATGCCTGGATCGCCGCCGATCAACGTAACCGCGCCGGGAATAATCCCTCCTCCCATGACTCCGTCGAACTCCTTAATCTGTGTCGTATATCTTTCCTCTTCCCCGGTTAAAACATCCGTCAGAAGAATAGGCTCCGCCTTTAAAGTGACCCTATTACGTCTATCTATCAACGGGGCCATTGTTTCCTCAACTAATGAATTCCAGCTAGCACACCCGGGGCATTTTCCGGCCCACCGCGGAGATTGAGTCCCGCAATTTTGGCAGACAAATAATGTTCTTGTTTTCGTCATATTTAATCCTTATCGAAAATAGAGGATCGAAAATTGAAAATGGCGGCTTTTCAGCCCTCAAGAAAACTCCTCACTCCGTTCGTCGTATCTTCTTTGCCGCGCTGGCTTGCCTTAAACCAAATTATGGGAACCAGCACCGCACTAGTTTTTTCGGAATCCAGATTAAGCCAGCGCGGTACT
>JAGLQN010000200.1 GCA_023136835.1 Candidatus Omnitrophota bacterium
CTCCATTTTGTAACTCAGCTTTCTCAGGCTTTTGCACTTGCTGTTCCGCATGAAGAGACTATTAAAATTCGTGACGAGGTTGGTTTCTTTCAAGCTGTTAGGTCTAGGCTTTCTAAATTCATTACAGGGGCTGGGAAGGCTGAGGAAGAGCTTGATTCTGCTATTAAGCAGATTATATCTAAGGCAGTTGTTTCTGATAAGGTTGTTGATATCTTTGAGGCTGCGGGTATCAAAAAGCCTGATATTTCAATATTGAGCGAAGAGTTTTTGTCTGAAGTTAAGGGGATGGCGCATAAGAACTTGGCTTTTGAGTTGTTAAAAAAGCTTCTTAATGATGAGATTAAGTTGAGGTCGAAGAAGAATCTTATTCAAGGGCGTTCTTTTGCTGAGATGCTTGAGAAGTCTATACGTAAGTATAAGAACAAGGCTATTGATTCTGCAAAAATTATCGAAGAACTTATCGAGCTTGCTAAGACCATGCGTGAAGCTGGTAAGCGTGGTGAGGGACTTAATCTTACTGATGATGAGCTTGCTTTTTATGATGCTCTTGAAGTAAATGATAGTGCTGTTAAGGTTCTTGGCGATGAGGCTTTAAGGACTATTGCGAGAGAGCTTGTTCAAACTGTAAGAAATAATGTTAACATTGATTGGACTTTGAAAGAATCCTTACAGGCAAAGCTCAGAATTTACGTTAAGCGTGTGTTGAAGAAATATGGTTATCCGCCGGATAAACAGAAGAAGGCTACTGAGACTGTTCTTGAGCAGGCTAAATTGATTGGTAAGGATTGGGCAGAGCCCTCATCGGTCAAAATGGAAGAGAAGGAAAAGACGGATTTGTATGTGAAAGACATACTTTCTGAGAGTGAAGTCGATTTAAACGACAAGTTTGTTAGTTTGTTGCCCGTATATTCGCTTGAAGCAATTGCCACATCTTTTGGTAAAGAAGAGGTGGTAAATCAGTTTGGATGGATGAGAATAAACCTTCCAATCAAGCTGAACAAGGACATGTTTATAGCGAAGGTTGTCGGCAAATCAATGGAACCAATCATAAAGGATGGTAGTTGGTGTTTATTCAGGCCCGATCAAGGTGGCTCCAGGAATGGGAAGATTGTTTTGGTTGAATCACATCTTGTATCAGATCCAGAAACAATGCAAAGTTATACTATTAAACGATATTTCAGTAAGAAGAAATTTACTGAAGATATTTTTCGTCATACAAAAATCATCCTTAGTCCGGATAATAAAGATTTTAAAGATATTGTACTGGAAGATGTTCAAGAAGGCGACTTTCGCGTCATAGCTGAATTTGTGGAGGTAATTTGAAATATTAGGCACATATCGTAACCCGAATTCACGATAAAAAAAGATAAGGCTATGGAAGATGTCCGGGAATTTTTTCTTATTAAATCTTCATTCGGTTAAAATGGCCAAACACAAAAAACATAAGAAAGGTTCTTTTGACACGCCCGAATACCGGAAGCTGGTCGGGGATATCAGGAAGATCATCGATGAGGCGGCCGCGCGCGGGGTTGATATCACCAAACGTTCGGATATCTTATCCTGCTGTCACTGTGGGGCATATGAAGATGAAACGTATGAAGGCGAGCGGATCATCTGTTCCCGTCGGGATCAAAGGATGAGGGAAGGTGAATTTATTCTTATTGACAGACGCGAGCGTTCTTACCACCGTGGCGCAATAACCTATTACAAAACTACCTATGAGTTTATCTGTACGGCCTGCGGCACACAGCAGGAAGAGATTGTCCGTGATTGGCTCGAGGATTAAAGGTTGAAAATGCCGCCCAAACAAAAACAAACCGTTTCAAAGTCTGTATCCGTCTTGAAAAACTACCCTGTTCTGGTCAAGACGATCCAAAGCGAACTGCGGGCGCTCGATTTTTTTATCAGGAACCGCGTCGCTGAAAGCTATTGGCGGGTGGGAAAGTTTATCCACGAATATCTGCTGGACCATAAAGGCCGGGCGCGTTACGGACAGAGGATTTTTAAGCGGTTGGCCGAAGACGTGGGCAGGGACGCGAGCACTTTGCAGAAAATGGTGAGGTTCTACCGCGCTTACCCGGTTTTGGTTGACCGGCCGGAACTGACCTGGAGTCATTATCGCCTGCTCATGTTAGTCAAGGACACGGACCAAAGAGCGAAACTCGAACAGCGGACCGTACTCAACGAGTGGGACGCGACGGATCTGGAGGAGTATTTACGTAAAAGAAAACGGTCCCTGGCCTTGAACCTCCTTTCCCATTCACCGATTCCTCAACTGAAAGTTACCCGCGGGCGGATGAATACATTCAACCTGGTTATGTCAATGGCAAAGGGACGGGGTCTTCAGGTGGATTTTGGGTTTCGGATACACAAAGATTTTCATAGAAAAAGCCACACGCATTTAGGCCCGGATGATTGCGTTGCCATCGGCCCGCAGGACACCGGAAACTTTTTAAAGGCGACGGCATCCAAAGACGAGCTCTTTACCTATCGGAGCGAAATTGTGAAGATTATCGATGGAGATACGTTCTGGGGGACTATTGCTTTGCCTTTTGAGATGACCATTGACCAGAAGCTGCGCCTGCGCGGTATCGACTGCCCGGAAATCGGCACCGCGAAGGGGAAAGCCGCCAAAAGTTTTGTCGAATCGCGTTTAAAAGGCCTTAAATTTATTGTCGCGAAAACCTATAAAGACACCGCCGATAAGTACGACCGTTATCTGACGGATATTTTTTATCTGCGCGGGGAAACAGATGAGAGCAAGGTGGCCAGCGAGGGGAGATACCTCAATCAGGAACTTTTAGATGAACGCCTGGCGACCGCGTATGAATAAAGGTGAATAAAGAAAAAGGAAATTAAGCGGAAAAAGCGGCAGATAACACCAAATTGGGAGAGGTATGAGTGCTAATGAAACATCGCGCGGAGGAAAAGTATGGAAGATTTGAATCTAAATAATCTCATTTGTTTTACGGTGGGCCACTCGAATCACGAGGCAAATCATTTTATAAGGTTATCAAAAGCTCATAAAATAAACTGTTTTGTGGATGTCCGTAGCTTGCCTTAGGTGTTCCGGGGACGCCGATCTAAAAGAGGAATTAGGTACACCGTCCCTGGAATTCTTGGAGGAAAAATAGGTATTTGTTCCTGGTTTTCGTTAGTAGTGTTTAAATAGGCGGGTTGTCATTGATTGGAACCCCATGGGTGTAAACCCATGGGGTTCCAGTTATTGATCGCGTTTTAGGCTGTATAAAATCATGAAAAACAAACAGAGAAGTAAGAATCATAAAATCTGTTCAAAATGCCGCAAAGAAACAGCAACGGATGAACTTTTTTTACACTCCAGGAAAGTACAAAGAAAAATTTCATTTTTCTTTGCTGCACTGGCTTTCCTTAAATCAAATTATGGAAACCAGCACTGCACTAGTTTTTCCTGATTCAGATTAAGCCAGTGCGGTACTAGTTTCCACAGAAATATTTAGGAAAACTAGTGCTGCTTGGAAATTTTTTTAGCAGTTTGGAAAGTGGTAACTTTCCAAGACTGTAAAACGCGAAGAGTGCTAGAAAATCGTTTAAAAGTCATACCCTCCGGGTACTGCTTCGCGGTCGCGTAAGCGATTTTCTTGATCAATGGCAAGTTAGTACGCGCTTGTTGTATCTACGAAGGAGCGAAGCCATTCGCGATTTATCCGATAGGCGTCGTGAAAAACAACTTGAAACTAAATGGGACGGATTTTGGAGTCACCGGCGAGTACGGTTTATCTCGCGTTGAGCTCTTAGACTCGCGAAAGTTTTTTTTGTATAAAATTGATGAAGAAACGCGTGTTACGATTGTGTACTATTTACATAAATCAAGCAATGTCAGATCCGTATTTAACCGGGGTTTAGATGGCAAAAAAGTAGGTGTGTTTGCTTCAAGGACTCCACACAGGCTATCCAAAATTGCCATTCAGGATGTTAAACTGGTTAAAGTGGAGGGGGTAAAACTTTATGTTGAGGGATTAGACGCGATTGACGGCAGCCCTGTTTTAGACATAAAAATGAACAAATGTTTAGCGGATTGAGCCGTCGATGAGCATAAAAGTGGATGATTCTGATCGCGTTTTTAACAATTTTTATATTCCGCGACGAGAATTTCTGATAAAAAGGTTTCAATTTACTAAAAACGCTAAACTCAAAAAACTTTATGCCTTAGGTTTTTCTTGACAAAGAAATAGACTGTGTTACTTTATCCAAAAAGGTAATATCTTAAATGAAAAGATTTGGCGTATCATTAGAAGATAATTTACTGGATGAGCTGGATGATTTGGTTAAGAAGCATAAATTGCCTAACCGTTCCCAAGCCATTCGTTATCTCATTCGAAGGAATCTCACCACAGAACAATGGGAAACAAATCAAGTAGTAAGCGGATGTATTGTTCTGGTCTATGACCATCATAAGCGAGATTTATTGAATAAGGCTGTTGATATTCAGCATCAATATCATCACTTAGTTTTATCCTCACAACATGTTCATTTGGATCATAGTAATTGCCTTGAAACGATCACTTTAAAAGGAAAGGCAAAGAAGCTTAAAGAATTGGCTGACCGGCTTATTGGATTAAAAGGCATGAAACACGGACAGTTGGTCATGAGCACGTTAGGATAATTTTTTTTGCGTGATAGTAACACGAAAATAATAAACGTATTATTAAAACAAGGAAGGTGGTAGTAAATGTATTCAAAAGTAAAAGTAGGGTTTTTAGTTTCACTCATTTTTTCTGTATCTTTGTTGCTTCAGACTTCCGCGCGGGCTCATTTTGGGATGGTGATTCCATCGGAAGATATTGTAGAAGATCAGAAAGACGCGGATCTTAATATTAAAGTAATGTTCGCGCATCCTTTTGAGGGGGTATCCATGAATATGGAGAAACCTGTTCAGTTTGGCGTAATGGTTGATGGGAAAAAAGAAGATTTGCTGGAAAGCTTAAAACCTTATGAAGTTAAGTTGTATAGCGACAAGGAATCTTTTAAAGGGTGGCGGGTAAATTACAAAATCAAACGTCC
>JAGLQN010000201.1 GCA_023136835.1 Candidatus Omnitrophota bacterium
TGGGATGACGAAATAGGTTTAAAGACAGAAATAGTTCCTTTAACGCGCCCATTTGGAATTTACGCGGGCAATGTTTTTCAAGGGATTGTTAAGGTAAACGGTAAGCCGGCACCTTTTAGTGAAGTCGAGGTTGAGCATTACAATGAAAAGGGTATTTATAGCGCTCCTAAAGGGTCATTCGTTACTCAGGTTGTTAAATGTGATGGGAACGGCGTTTTCACTTACGCGGTCCCTAAGGCTGGATGGTGGGGATTCGCGGCACTTAATGAAGACGACAAGACCATCAAGCATGGCGAAGAAGAAAAATCTATCGAAATAGGCGCGGTGTTGTGGATAAAAGCGCGTGAAATCATAACCAACAACTAAAGTATCAGAATAGGTTTGATTCCCGTGAGGGCGAACAAAAATATGCCCGAAACGGCAATGAAGCAGGTCCTCCATGCATATATCTGAAGGTGTATTATCATTACCTGTGATTACGATAGGTTACGCGCTTACCGCGGCTGGCGTTGGCATAGGGCTTAAGCAATTAAAAGATGAAGATATAGTGAAAACAGCCGTGTTTTCCGCGGCTTTTTTCATCGCTTCTCTTATTCATGTGCCTCTTGGCCCGAGCAATGTCCACCTCATCCTTAATGGATTGGTTGGGCTTTTATTGGGGCCCGTCAGCTTTTGCGCTATATTTCTCGCGTTATTGCTTCAGGCGATTCTATTTCAATTTGGCGGATTGACAAGCTTGGGAGTCAATACCTTCAATATGGCCATGCCCGCCTTACTGTGTTATGTAATCTTTTTTAAACTAATAAAGGGTAATAACCTGCCTTTAGTCATTATTGGATTCTTAACAGGTTTTATTTCCGTTTTGATAAGCGCGTTGCTGTTGAGCATATCTCTTATTTTAAGCGGAGAACATTTTACGGTATCAGCAAAACTTATTTTTATCGCGCATATTCCGGTCATGGTAACAGACGGAATTATTACAGCGATTGTTTTACAATTTATTAAGAAAGTTAAACCGGAAATCTTATGCGTTTAAGAATATCCGTCTTATTTTTGTTGTTGATTGGCTTAACTTTGACATTGAATAATTACGCGTTCGCGCATAAAGTCAACTTATTCTGCTATCTTGAAGACGGCATTTTGAACGGCGAAGGGTATTATAGCGGCGGCCGCCCCGCTCAAAATGCCGAAATTGAAATTTATTCTTTAAACACGGACGCGCTAGTTACAAAAACAGAGACGGATCATGAAGGGAAATTCACCATTAAGTTGGAAAGCGCTGATTCTCTTAAAGTGGTTATGAACGCGGGGCAAGGCCACAGGGCCGAATTTATGCTTGATCAAGAGACGCCTGTATCAACCGCGGAAATTAAGCGGGGCAGCGATAAGACTGTGCTTGAGAGCGAGATTCAACATTTAATCGAGAAAAAAGTTAAACCGCTTGAAGAGAGAATCAGGAATCCAGAAAAACAACAATCAGCGCCGGGAATAACACGCGTCATAAGTGGAATCGGCTGGATAGCCGGGATTTTCACTTTACTTTATCTAATAAAAAAGAAAAATGCACTTTGATATTTTCTCACAAGGACAGTCAGTATTTCATTCGCTTGATCCGCGCGTTAAAATTTTGGCTTTTATTCCTCTAGTTTTTGTTGTGGCGTTATTACAGAATATTGAAGCGGCCCTCTGTTATTTGATTTTAGCGATAACCTTCATTTTTATAGCGGGAATTAATAAAAAAGAATTAGCACGCCGCATCGCGGTTTTAAACGTATTTATCGCGTTTCTTTGGATGACTCTTCCTTTTAGCATTGAAGGAAAAGTTCTTTTTACGATTAAAACTATTTCATTCAGTATGGAAGGAGCTCTTTACACCCTCATCATAACGCTCAAGGCAAACGCCATTTTATTATTCACTGTCGCCCTCATAGGAACGACGGATGTATTTGCCCTTGCTCACGCGCTTTTTCATCTTAAATTTCCCAAGAAACTGGTTTATTTGTCAATGTTTCTTTATCGATATATCAGCGTCCTGCACGAGGAGTATGAGAGGTTAATAAATACGGCGAAGGCGAGGTCCTTTTATCCGAGAACAAATATTAATACTTTAAAAACCTACGCTTATATGGTGGGCATGCTTTTTGTGAATAGTTATGAAAGGTCTCAAAGGATATATCAAGCATTAACGTTAAGAGGATTCCGCGGCGATTTCCCGATGTTAAGGCATTTTCACCTTCACAGAATGGATGTTCTGTTTGGGATATTTATGACGCTGGTAATTTTAATCCGATTTGTTATATGGAAATAATCAAACTACAAAATATCTATTATGAATATTCAGAAGATATTAAGGTCTTTGACGGGCTTAATTTCTCTTTAAACAATGGACAGCCTGTAGGCATTATCGGAGCGAATGGAAGCGGTAAAACAACACTTTTTTCTCTGATTATGGGGCTATCCCGTCCTCAAAATGGGGATGTTATTCTTTTTGGAAAGCGGTGTACGGAAGAAAAAGATTTCGCGCGGGCCAGAAGAAAAATCGGCTATCTTTTTCAGGATCCCGATGACCAAGTGTTTTGCCCTACGGTTGAAGAGGATATTGCTTTTGGCCCTTTAAACCTGGGAGTTAATCTTGATGATGTAAAGAAAGTCACAGAAGAGATTATGGGGGAGTTAGGAATAGAAGCATTGCAGAAACGAATAACTACTAAACTGTCATGGGGGCAAAAACGGCTTGTTTCCTTAGCCGGTGTCCTTGCCATGAATCCTCAAGTGCTTATTCTGGATGAGCCAACAGCAAGTATTGACGACAATGTGATAGAAAAAATCACGGAATATTTAAAGAATACAAACTGTTCCCTGCTCATCGCGTCTCATGACAGACGGTTTCTCGAGGATTTGCGCGCGGATATTTACTTATTAAAAGACGGAAAGTTAACGTACAAATAAATGACGGGTCGGGGTGTTTTTTCACAGCATAGGAAAGTATAAACGCGGATGCTGCTAGCACATTTGTTTCCTTAATTTATTTTAGAGGAACAAAGTGCAACACTCATTGCTTCTTAATACCCATAAAGGAAAATGAGTGTAGAAAACTCCTTTCCTATGCAGCACTAGTTTTCCTAGATATTTCTGTGGAAACTAGTACCGCACTGGCTTAATCTGGATTCAGGAAAAATTAGTGCAGTGCTGGTTTCCATAATTTGGTTTAAGAAAAGCCAGTGCAGCAAAGAAGATACGACGAACGAAGTGAGGAGTTTTCTTGATTTGTTCGACCCGTCATCCTGACGAACCTGCCTGCCGGCAGGCGAAGTGAGGAAGAATCTCATGAGATAAATCAATAAAATCGTTGTACAATAAATGAAAGGGGTAATTTAATGCGTGCTAGTTTTTCAAAGAGTTTAGTCTTAGTTGTATGTCTCTGCCTATTTATTGCTTCTAATCAGAAAAAAGGTTACGCGGAGCCAAATGAGGAATTATTACAACGTATGGAGCAAATGGAAGGTAAGATAAAAGAGTTGGAAGGGCGATTGGCTGTGTACGAGAAAAAAGAAAAAGGGAATGAGGCAAAATTAAGTCAGGTTGAAGAAAAAGTAGATGGATTTGAAGGAAAACTCGAAGAAGCAAAAACATTTGATATCGGTTCGCTTACCGAAGGCATTGAAATCGGCGC
>JAGLQN010000202.1 GCA_023136835.1 Candidatus Omnitrophota bacterium
ATGTTTTCGTTCCATGATATTGCGCCTTATTTCCCACTATCATTGTTATGTCAACTGAAGGAATTGAGATAATGAACTAAGAGCAGATCAGAAGTCGTCAGGGGCGAAATCACCATGCTCAGGAGTGGTCCTCTGTAGTCCTTTATTTCGAAAGAATAACTGACATTCCGGGGCGATTTTCTACACCAAGATCACAGACAAGGAGGATAGAAATGAGAAGGTTGTTGGGTGTCGCAACATTAGTGCTTTTTTTTTCGGGTTTCCCTGAACCATGTTTTGCACTTTGGGGATCATATCCGGAGATAGATCAGCAACACGTGAAACAAGATCTAATTGGAAAGCGAATTCAAGATTGGACATTCCAGAAGGGCGCAGAATGCCGAATCAAGATTCTAGATGCCAAGTATGAAAAGAATACAGCAACTCTTTACGTCTCTATTAAGACGCTTGCCGCTAAAGGAAATTCTGGCCGAAAAGGAAAGCTCCGGCTTGCTTATGAGTATGCTGCAAATGACTGGAATCTGTTGGACGTAAAGCCGATTTCATTTTCACAATTGGAAAACGAGGAACTTCAGATAATGAAAATGACCGCTGGATATCCTTTGTTTATTGCTGTCCTCGAAGGAGATGCCCCTGTGGTCAAAAAACTGATAGCCAGCGGGGCTGATGTTAATCAAACCATTGAATTCGGTATGACGCCTTTGATGTTTGCAGTCTGGAAGGGTCATCTTAATGTGGCAGAAATCTTACTTGACGACGGGGCTAATGTGAATGCACAGAACGACCGCAAGTCGTCACCTTTACTTGCTGCATTAGAGTCTAAAGCACAACAACGTATGGCCTTATTGGACTTGCTCCTTTCAAAAGGTGCTAACGTTAACGCCGAAACCGAAGGTGCGACATTACTACATAGGGCCGTGACCCTTGGCGATAAAGAAGCAGTTGAGCTTTTTCTTGCTAAAGGTGCAGATGTAAATGCCAAGGATCACCCTTACGGTGCCACACCCCTTTACGCTGGCATACTACGAATTGACAGGATTGGCGAGAATATAGCCAAAAAGGCAGCTCAGAAAGAAGTAATAAAACTACTTATTTCAAAAGGCGCTGATGTGAATGCCAAAACTAACAAAGGTTGGACACCGTTGCACGTTGCAGCTTCAGGTGGCTACCGGGACATTGCTCAGCTTCTAATAGCCAATGGTGCGAGGATTAATGCTATGAATAGGGTGGGCAGCACGCCCCTTCATGATGCAGCTCGAAACGGAAGGACGGATATGGCAGAATTCCTTATTACGCAAGGTGCGGATCTAAATGCGAAGGATGATTTCGGTACACCACTTGACTGGGCACTAAAATATAACCATAAAGAGGTTGCGGATTTGCTTAAGGGAAGTTAGCGGTAAGTATTTGTGTCCCCAGAAACCAAAAAAACGGCTCAAAAAGGGCATACATAAACCACTACTTAGCAGGCATGTATACTTTTTTTGCAAAGATAGAAAAAAGCTGCGCTTAAACATAACTGCTATATATTACA
>JAGLQN010000203.1 GCA_023136835.1 Candidatus Omnitrophota bacterium
AGCAGGAAGTCCGCCTGGGCCCGGGAATGAAATAGGAGAGTTAATTGGAACAGACCCCATTAGTAATGGGGTCTGTTCCAATTAACTGACTAAAAATTATGGGGGATAATTGGTGACAGCCACCAATTGATTATCTTGACACCCTTCGTTTTCTTCGGAAACTCCGGGTGTACTCTACGTACCCTTCAGGTACTCCGAGTACTGCTTTGCGGCGGCTACACCTTACGTTTTCTTCGAAAACTTCGGGCGCGACTACATGTAATAACTTACGTTCGCCACTAAAGCGGCTCCGTAAGTTAAACATTCGTCGCATGTATCGATTTATGTTCACTTCGTTCTGTAAATCGAACATTCGCCGTAATTGGTGGCTGTCACCAATTATCCAAAAACCCCGAAGGGGCAGAGTTCCACGGATTTCAATCCGTGGGTGAATGGGGTTTCGCCCGAAGGGCGTCGAGCGAAGCTCGCTCGGAAGAATTATCAAGTGCCACGGACTTCAGTCCGTGGGTATCTACTTATCCAATTATCCCTGGCAACAGGTTACTGGTTACTTAATAATATAGTAAGCACACATGAAAGCTAAAATCGGCATATTTTTCATATTAACGATCCTGATCCCGACGGCGCTGCTGGCCTATTTCGGATTGCTCTCGGTCAGGAATGAAAAGGATATTGTCGAGCGGAGCATGCGCCAGAAATACGAGGCCATGGCGGGCATTGTCGAGGAGGAAATCAGGGTCTCGTTAAGCCAGGCGCCCGAGGAATTATTGGCCGACGCGCGCTATTGGGAAAATATGCTGGTCAGTGGCGCGAATGTTTTCAGTAACGAGGTTTCTCTCTTTGACGCGAACGGCAAAATGCTCGGCGGGCAAATGTCCCGGCGGCTTCAGGACGCCGACTTCACCCGGCCGATCAGGAATCTTCCCTATACGATCGCTGTTTACGAGCCTCATCCTTTTCTTTTAAAAGTGCTCGAGGAGAAAAGAGAAGGCCTGGTCTTTTATATTTCCATTATCATCTTCTCCGCGTTCTCGATTCTCGGAGGGAGCATCTTCACGCTCTCGGCGCTCTCGCATGAGTGGCGGCAGGCGCGGCTTAAGAGCGAATTCGCCTCGCACCTCTCCCATGATTTGCGCCGTCCGCTGACCTCGATCCGCATGTTTTCAGAGATGCTTAAAAACGATACTGTCCCAAGCGAAGAGAAGAAAAGGGAATATTACGGGATCATCAGCGAGGAGAGCGACAAGTTGACGCTGTTGGCGAATAACATCCTTGATTTCTCCCGCATTGAGATGGGCCGCCGGAGGTACAACATGCGGGAAGAAGACATCACCCGCGTTGTCCGGGAGACCGTCGAGCGTTTCAAAGTGTACACGATCAAGGAGACGCGCGCGGTTGTTCTTAATATCGACGCCTCCGACGATAGTGGAGACCATGCGGCGGCAAAAAGCAGCTTTCCGATTGTCAAGTGCGACGCCGGGGCCATCACCCAGGCCGTGATGAACCTGCTGACGAATGCCGATAAATATTCTTCCGGCGAAAAAGAAATCGTCGTGAATTGTAAAAAAGAAAAGAAGCGGGCGGTGATCGAGGTTGTTGACCAGGGCGAAGGCATCGCGAAGGAAGACCAAAGAAAAGTGTTCCAGAAGTTTTACCGCGCGACGCGCGAAGATGTTTCTGCCGTCGAGGGAAGCGGGCTGGGACTGGCGCTGGTCAAATACACCGCCGAGGCCCACGGCGGGCGGGTTACCGTCGAGAGTGAGAAGGGAAGAGGCAGCGCTTTTTCGATCGTTCTGCCGGCGGAAGCAGGGACCCATTAATAGAAATAAGGGGTAGTGTATGTGTTTATGGTCCGCGTTTTCTGAACCCCGCGCCCTGAAATTCGCGTATGATTATTTTTTTAACTTACTTATAACTGATACTGAACCCGGAACCCTGGACCCTGACTATGTCTAAAATCCTTATCGTCGAAGACGACAAAAACATTTTAGCCGGGCTGGTGGATAATATCAAAATGGAAGGCTATTCCACCGTGATCGCCCGCGATGGGGAGGCGGCTCTCAAGCAGGTGGAGGACCGCAATCCCGACCTGATCATCCTTGATGTGATGCTGCCTAAACTCAACGGCTTTGAGGTCTGCAAAAGGCTCAAAGGGTGGGGGAACAAGACCCCGAT
>JAGLQN010000204.1 GCA_023136835.1 Candidatus Omnitrophota bacterium
AGCGAAGTTAAGCTGACCAGCGCGGAATTCAAGATTTTGAAACTTCTTTTAGCGAGCCGGGGGGAACCCGTCAGCCGGCATACGATCTTAGGGGACATCTGGAGCAGCGAAGTGACCACCCGGACGGTCGATACGCACATTTGGAATTTGCGCGAAAAATTAGAAGAAGACCCCGGAGACCCGAAGCACATTGTAACCGTCCACCGCATCGGATATAAGTTTGTGGAGTGAGTAGTGTTGTGAATAGGGTTTGCTTTTCTTTTACTATTATGTGATCCCCGCGTAAGCGGGGATCCAGTAATAAAAACACTGTTCATACACATTCTTAAAGGCGCGAAAAAGCAACTAACCGGAGTAAAATTGAAAATCTGGAAAAACACAAAAGTGACAGTTTTGCGCCTGGATTTCGCTCTCCGACGGTATTTTCGCCAAATAAAAACCGTAATTTTCCCTAAATCCATGAAAAATAACGATTTGAAAATAATCAGCTTTGCGTTTGAAATAAAAATTGTGTTGTTATAAAATCCTTAAGGAAGTTTTGTGTTTTTGAATTCGTGAATTCTGGCACGAAAAAAGTTTTAAAGACTTGCGGCTTTGTCGTTTAGGTTTTTAATACAACTCAGCTGGATAAAGTGCCAGGTACCATTTGTCGCCGCTTACGCGGGGAGGATAATATGACTATTACTGGATTCCCGTACTGGTTTTCCTTAATATGAATTTAGAGGAAACAGTTACGTAACTAGCTTCATCTAAAAATTTATTAAGGAAAGCGGGAATCCAAATTGCGGGATAAACTCCAGCAGGGAATCTAGTAATAGAAACAAAATTATAAGCGTCTGAATCTTGAATCTGTTGTGAGCGTTTGTTGAAGTCATGAGGCGAATTGGCCCGAAGGGCCTCTGAGCCGAATGGCTTCAACAGAAAAACTCACCACTATTCCGACCTATGCGGTCGGGGAAATAGGCTGGGGAGATGGGATGAGTTGTGGGTTATGTGTTGAGATTGGGGATGAGGGTGAGAGAACTCAACCACACCCGCGTTCCCGACACAATACTCACAACTCATAACTCATCCAATGTGGAGGGGTAGAGAAAACATCTAAAAAATATAAACAGACTCCCGGGGTCCGTTTGGGTTGCGAGTTAAAACACTAGGTTGTTATAAGACGGCCTGGTGTTTTGTGGTTTTAGGGAGAATTAAGCAGGGGCTAAAGTGTTTGGAAATATAGTATTTAGGGAATTCTAGGGAGCAGTTAAAGCCCCATCTGAACCCTGATTTCTTGACAACTTATTGACATTCTATTGACATAAGGCTGACAACATCTTTTATATATTATGTTATATTTCGAGTACGGCAAAACAGGCGGATCAGCGACGCGGCAGAGTAAAAAACACGACAAGTCTACGCAGGAGATACACAACTGATGAGGAATAAAAAGTTTTTCATGGGTTATTCTTCCACGGATATTAAGATATTTGTCTTATGTCTTATTAAGAGGCTTTTTCATAGCCTCTTTTCTTTTGCCCTCCGCTCCTTTTGGCGTCTTATAAGGAGATGTTTTAACGCGAATGGTCGCGAATTACACGCGAATAGTCGCGAATATCAGTACTCCAATTTGCGTCAATTAGCGTTAGATTCGCGCGAATTCGCGTTTAAATCCACAAAGCACTCAGTCCTTAGTCCCATTCGTATCTCGCGCGAGGCGCGGCAGGACGCACTTTTACACGGTCGTAGAAGAGGGAAACTAGGAGAATTGGGGTCGGTTACCAATTTCCCGTATCTGCTCGCACTCTTGACGGTCGCCCTATTGTTCATATCCTTCGCCCTTTACCTGCCTAAAGCCCAAAGTTCCGGCCTATTCTTTAACCAGACCGACTGGTCCGGCGGCGCGCAAGAGAACTTAAACGCGACGGAAAGTGATTGGATCCAATACGAATCGGCGGATCCGGAAATCGACACCTCAAAAGCCGGCGAGATCACCCTCGCGCTCATCGAAGGGACGTTTGAAGATTCGACCAGCGCTGAATTCAACCAGGGGGCAGTCGATACAACCCTTGCTGTCACCAAAGGGACCATCACCCTCAGCCACCCGCTGAGCCTCAACGAATACACGGTCGGCGCGCTTTCCGACATCGCCGTAAACGCCTCCAACGTAGAAGGTTATGACCCTTATACGATCCATTTCGACAACAGTCCCGACCTCTCGCGTGTCTTTAAAAGCGACAAATTTACTGATTCCTACGCGATCGCCTTCAAGGTCCTCTCGGTCAGCGACGC
>JAGLQN010000205.1 GCA_023136835.1 Candidatus Omnitrophota bacterium
GCATCGGTATATGTAAGGCGCATTAAAACTAGAAGTGTCATCCCTGCGGAAGCAGGGATCCAAAAATATTAGAAATTAAATCTCGTCCTAGATTCCCGTACTGGTTTTCCTTAATATGAATTTAGATGAAACCAGTTACGTAACTAGCTTCATCTAAAGATTTATTAGGAAAGCTAGTACGCTTTCGCGGGGATGACAGCGATTGTTCGACTTACGGAGCCCGAAGGACGACGTAAGTCGGTACAATTAGCAGTCCCCGGAGGGAACAAATATGAGGGACGGGAATGACAAAAGTTTTAACCGGACGGCTATGAAGTATAATCACCGTCATTTTTAATAATGGTGCAAACTTTCTTGAGGAGGATCATATGACTGTCCCTATTTTTATCGGAATCGCGGCTCTTTTGTTTATTATTGGAATAGTGTTTGTTGTCAAAGGGATTTCCTCCGAAGAGGAAACGGTTGTGCCCATTTCGAATCCCAGAGAGATCCGGGATTTGAAGAAAGCATTTACCCCTTCAGCGACAGATCAGTCTAAAGTTCCCATGCCGCCTGAGTCGACGAAGACGGAACAATCACAAGGAAATCAATTCATGGAGGAAAACCATCAGTTGCGTAAAGAGAACCTTGAAGAGAAGGGAAGATCTGAGCAGCTTAAAGAACGCATAGAAGCAATGAAAAAAGAATATGATCAAGCCGCAGAACAAAAAGAAGAGGCCATCAGAGTTTTAAAAGAGGAAAATAGTAAATTTAAGGCAGAGAAAGAGCGGGTATCATTGAACGATGGATTGCTTGATGAGTTCAAATCCAAAACAGCGCTGCTTGAAAAACAATATGATGAAAGTCAAAAGCAAAAAGAAGAGATGACGGCAATGATCGAACAATTGAAAACGGAAAAGAATGATCTTGTGGCCCAGGCAAAACTAAAAGAAGATCAGTTTGCGGATCAGATGAAGGTGCGGGCCATTGAGGCCCATAAAAATGAACTGGAGGTATTGACTGATAAGCTTATGGGGTCGATCTCCGTCATTGAAGCATTGAAGCGTGAAAACAAAGATCTGAAGCAATCTAATTTAGACTTGAAGGAAGAGTTTGCGAAAACCGAAGAATTGAACGCTCATCTCATGAAAAAAGAAAAGATGATGCAATACGAGTTAACCAAAAATCGCGCGCAGTCCCTTGGCCTTGAGAAGATCTGTGCTGATTTCAGGACGCGGATCGAGACAATGGCCGGGTCGGCGACGACCAATATGTAAACAATTTAACGACAAAGATAAGCGAACCTGTTATAATACTCTACTATGTGTAAAAAAATGAATATAATCTGTGTCGTTTGTCTTTTGGTTTTTATGCCCGGGTGCGCCCAGATCATTGAGCCTGTCAAAGTTATTTGGGGATCATCGACGCGCGCCTTAGAGCATGCCCGTGTTGATGCGATCAGTCAAACATACAAGCGCAGTCTTAATGACTGCTTTGATGCGGTCGTAAGCCTCCAACGCGGCCGGGATGATCAGATGGCTAATGATCAGATTGATAATGATCCTGCTGAAATAACCGTTAGTAAAGGCCATTTTGATATCTTTATTAATAACCGCAAAAAACATCATATTGTTGTTATGGGAATTGAGGGAAATGTTGAAACGACGGAAGTCGGTATATTTTTCTCGCAACCGAACCTAACAACGGTGAAATTGGAAATAACCTCACTGAGCAGCAGCGCCAAACGTAAAGTAGCTCAAATCGTATTTGATGAGCTGGATTCGCGTTTTTCCAAACCACAATAAGCCAAATAGACTTATGC
>JAGLQN010000206.1 GCA_023136835.1 Candidatus Omnitrophota bacterium
CATCAGAAAATGATCGGTGCCATCCTCAAGGTCAACAAGAAATACAAGTTCAAAGTGGGTGTTTTGGCCGATTTAGAAGGTTATCGTATACGGGTCGGCCAGTTCAAAAAGAACATACATTTACAAAAAGACCGATGTTTTATAATGTCGAATGAAGCCTATTACGGTGATGGTCATATCCCGTTCAATTATAATGGCAATATTGCAAAGATCAAAACCGGGATGAGCATTTTTATCGATGATGGTAAGATTCATTTACGCGCGACCGGACGAAGAGGCAAGAAGCTGAAGGTGAAAGTCATCCAAGAAGGCATTATATCGCCGCATAAAGGGATTAATATTCCTGAGCTGAAATTAGAATCGAATATTATGACGGAAAAGGACAAGGCGGACCTTGAATTTGCGATTAAGAATAATGTTGATAAGATCGCCCAGTCATTTGTCCGGAATAAACGGGATATTCAACGGGTGGCAGACATTGTCAAGCCGAGGCTGCCGGAATGCCGGGTTATTGCGAAGATTGAAAGCCAAGAAGGCTTGCGCAATATTGATCATATTCTTGATGCCTGCGACGGCGTGATGATCGCGCGCGGGGACCTTGGCGTCTCATTGCCGATTTACAAGATCCCTATGATTCAAAAACACATTATCCGTCATTGCAACCGGAAGAAAAAGTTTTCGATTACCGCAACCCAAATGCTCGACAGCATGATCGACAATGGCCGTCCGACGCGGGCTGAGGTTTCGGATGTCGCTAACGCTGTTTTAGACGGAACTGATTATGTCATGCTTTCCGGGGAAACGGCAATCGGCCGATACCCTTCTCGAAGCGTTCAAATGATCCGGCAGATTGTCGAATACACCGAAAAGCATGAAAATGTCAGGTTTTAATATTTCCGCAAGGGAGATCATTAATGATCGAACATGAGTTACTATTTTTGGGTTTACTAAAGGACGGGCCGAAACACGGCTATGAAATTAAGCGCCAAATTGAAGAAGAACTTTTCCCTTTTGTCGGTTTAAAGATCAAGTCCATCTATTATCCTCTTAAGAAGATGGAAAAACTAGGGCTTATCAAGAAAGATGTCGGCCGCGAAGGAAAATGGCCCGAAAAATATGTCTACAGCCTAACAGCAAAAGGGGGGAAGATCTTTGATCACTTAATTACGGATAGTTTTTTATCGATCGAGCGGCCGTATTTTAATATTGATCTTTCGCTTTATTTTCTGCAATATGTC
>JAGLQN010000207.1 GCA_023136835.1 Candidatus Omnitrophota bacterium
AATTGATGATCGAAGAACGTTTGGCGATATTTTTTAATGTCTCCTCTTCATTGTCCGGATCGACCGCGGAAATGAGATTACGGTACAATTCCTGAAATTCGAGAGCTTTGAGTTTACGGCTGTCCGTTAACGTCAGGTCATCTTTATTAACATAGGTCGCCGCCATGATTTGGCAGAACTCCTCGACCGGCATGATTGACCATTTCAGCCCATCAGACCCGCCGCCGTCCCGCGAAACATGAGGCTTAAAGTTTTTCAATAAAAATAAGGGCAACTCGCGGATGATATCGCGCAGGAGAAAAACAGGCGGGTGATCGATGCCGTCAGCGACTTTTCGCTCTCCTTCGCTGGTTTTCAGGTCTTCGAAGTAGTTTAAGACTTTCCGGAAGGCCTCGATTCTTTCCCGGTGATGTTCCCGTATCTTACTGATCTGTTCTTCGGTAAATCCCATTTTCGTTAACAGGGCTCTTTGTCTTTCCGCCTGGAAACATTGATCGAAGAAGACCAGGCTTGGATGTTGTTCAAAATTTTTCAGGTTCTTTTTTTTCTTGGTCATGATAAAGTCGATGGCCTGGGCAAAGGTCTGGATCATGTTCCGCGCCCAGAACTTTTGTTCGGTCAAACAAGTGGAAAAACGGTCGACATCTTCATAACGGTATTTATTATTCTTGGCGGCAAACCGGCGGATCGAACCATAATCGAGAACGCCTCCGCTGGCGAGCATATTATCGCCGTCCCACGCGAGCCAGTTGAAAATATATTCTTCTTCCATGACGGCGGCTAATTTCGCGTATGTTTGTGTGAGATATTCCAAGGCCTTATCGTAATGTTCCTTCCCGCGTGACGCGAAGTTGACCGCGCGGTTCTTTTGTTGGCGTTTTAAAAAATAGTCGAAGGAATCTTTGGTCTCCTTCCAGCTGCCGATCTTTAAGTACCGGAAGATATGGGCCGGCCGTAGCAGATTCGGAGCGCCGCGCACGCCGACAGCTGTTTTGTCCTTGTATTCAATGACAGCCAGGCACCTCTCTGTCGGGATATTTTCCCGGTAAAAGATTTCGGAAATAATGGCGCTGGCAAGCATTTCATCAAGGTCGGCCAGGCCGGAGGCGTAACCATATTTCGCGTTGCCGGTCGCGATGGGCTTTTTTGCTTCCTGCGCGCCGGGGCTTAATATCGTCGCTCCGGTCCCGCGGCTGGAGATGTCGTAGGTCATATGTTTAGAACGGACGAACCCGTTCCAAATGCTTCTTCCGTCGCCGGATGTCTTTCCCTGCTTGTTATCATGCTGGGTCTGCAGATAGCGGGTCGCCATGTACAGGCGGTTTTCCAGGCCGTCTTTCGGGAATCTTTTTCTATTGATCCAATCATGCTCGTTAAAGATCTGGAGCGAAAATGTCTTAAGAATAGTCTCTTCGAGCTCCGGGTTCATTTTCGAAGGATGGTTCGTCGGGATAAGCCCCATTTCCCGGGCTAACGGATAATTAAAGAAGATAACCCGCCCTCCTTTGCGCAAGCGGACAGGATAGTCTTCATA
>JAGLQN010000208.1 GCA_023136835.1 Candidatus Omnitrophota bacterium
CCATATTTCCTGAAATATATGAACAATGCTCTTGATATTTACGAGGAATATGATGAGGTAATGCACATAGCAGGCTACATGTTTCCTGTTAAAGGTCAGCTACCAAGTACCTTTTTCTATCGTGTCACGTCTTCGTGGGGATGGGGAACTTGGAAGCGTGCCTGGGATAAATTCGAATCTAATGAATATGCGCTATTAAAAAGATTAAAAAGCCGTGAAAAACGCCATGAGTTTGACATTCAAGGAACTATAAAATATTATAGAATGCTTGTGCTTCAAGCTATCGGAGTGAATGATTCGTGGGCAATTCGCTGGTATGCAAGTGTCTTTTTGAATAATGGACTTTGCCTGCACCCAGGAAAGTCTTTAGTGAACAATATTGGTCACGATGATTCCGGGGTACATTCTATTTCCACAAATGTGTATGATGTAAAGATAAGTAAAGAAAAAGATTTTAGTTTTACAACTGATATAAGTGAAAGCAAAAAAGCTGTTACGTTGATGGCAAACTTTTACTATTCAATAAAAAAGCCAATTTATATTTCTGTTTATAATAAGATTAAACAAGTCATCAAGAGGGCATTCGAATGAAAAAAACATGTATTTTTAATGACGAAATAGTTTGTACAGTTAAATGTAGTCCATTGTGTTCTTTACATCCAAAACACAAGCGAGGTAAACAAAATGAAAATACTATATGATCACAGCGTATTTCAAAACCAGCGTTGCGGCGGGGTTTCGAGATACTTCTACGAGCTCATCACCAGGATGGCACCACGAAAGGATACTGAGATAAACCTGTTCCAAGGCTTAAATGTGAACGATTTTGATTTATCTCCTGAAACGGTTCCGTACAGTTCATATTTTGGATATAATCCAAAAATAAAGGTGTCTCCGCTCATCAGGTCTCATCTTTTCATAGTGCCAAATAAAGTGCTCTTTGGTGGATTTTACAGAACTTTAAAAGACATTGATGTATACCACCCAACATATTACTATCAGGGCATAAAGAAACATCATAAGGCTCCTATCGTCTTAACGGTCTATGACATGATTCATGAGCTTTATCCTAATCAATTGCGATACAGCAAGTACACGATTAATGCGAAGCGCATATCAATTGAAACAGCAGATAAAATAATTTGCATATCGAATAACACCAAAAAAGACCTGATGGAAATATATGATGTGCCAGAGGATAAAATTGAAGTGATTTATCTTGCGAATTCACTTCAGAAACCAAATAATTATATCAACATCACTAAAGAATTCGGGATAAGGAAACCCTACCTCCTGTATGTGGGTGACCGGAACGGTACCTATAAGAATTTCAGCACACTTCTTGAAGCTTATACTTCATCGCTTAAAGATCGCTTCGACCTGGTATGCTTCGGCGGTGGTCCATTCAATAAGAATGAGCTCACCATCATCAATAGAGCAAAGTGTGATAACAAAGTTTTACAGTTGAGCGCTTCTGATTATATACTCGCATCTCTATATCAAAACGCATTTGCTTTCGTGTGCCCATCTCACTACGAAGGGTTTGGATTGCCATTGGTCGAAGCTATGGGTATGAAGTGTCCGGTTATCGCTGCAAACACGAGCTCTATACCGGAAGTAGTCGGAGATGCAGGTATTC
>JAGLQN010000209.1 GCA_023136835.1 Candidatus Omnitrophota bacterium
TACAATGAGCGACTATCTGGTGACAGTGGCTGTAGACGGTTTTGATGCCGGAATTAAGGTCAGTGAGTTCAAACCGGAGTTGATTTTGATGGACCTGATGATGCCTGGGATGGATGGGGCTGAAGCTTGCCGGCGAATCAAGGATAATCCCGATACTTCCGGTATAAAGGTACTGATGATAACCGGTTTTAATACTCCTGAAAACAGGGAGAAGGTTAAGCAGGCAGGGGCTGACGGGTATTTGCCCAAACCAATTGGCAAGGATGTGCTGCTGGAGAAGGTGAAAGATCTTTTAAGCATGCCTCTTGGGCACAGTTAACTTATTGTCGATTTTTGACTTCGAAATTTTGCGGTTTGCAATACTATCTTAGCCAAAAGCAAACCGGTCGAAAAAAGGAGCGACTGATTAAATCTTTGCAAAATTTTTTCAGCACGGAAGAACAAAGAATACCGAAAGGAATTTTGGGTAGTCTCTACAAAGCAATGCAGGTTTAGAAATGCCGCCCTGTCTTGCTTTGTAAACACCTGCTTTTTCACCATGTGCTGCCAGAAGCTATGACATGTAACTTGTTGAAATTATTGACCAGCACTGTTTTGTAAGGACTACCGAATTTTGCCACTAAAAACAACAAATTCAAGCGCCTATTTGGGGAAATCTGGTAGGCAGAATCACAACATATAGCAGTTTTCATGTTTTAAATATACATAATGCAGTATCAGCATTTCCGGTACACGCTATAGTTACAAAATGCTTTAATAGCGGATATTACTTTATCAAGAAAGGAATTTTCGCTATGTCTTGTGATTTAAATAAATGTCCAGTTCAAAATAAATCCACCAACAAAATATTATCATATGATCGTTCAATAGAACAAAACATAATCTTATTATACACACTTTACTCAGAAAAGGATAGAAGACTTTATGCCGCGGCTGAAGCCTTTATAGGAGTTCCTGCAATGTGTTTTCTTTCGGAAAAAAACGATCTATCGCATCGCAAAGCATACAGCCCTCATCTCTCTAAGGATATTCTGCGACGCATATCGGTCCGTACTGGATTGGACTTAGGCCGATTAAATCATCTTTACAATCAGGTGAGACCTGCAAATCCAAATGAGAGAGTCATTGCCATCAAGAGTGATGCGACTTCTTTGACAGCAGCTACCATGATCATGTCTTGTGAAGCTGGTTGGTGTGTAGTCCCCCTATCCAACCAATGGCCAAAGGCTTTTGAGAAAAAGATCATCCAATCCATTGGCGTTTGTAAGATACAGCACGATGACGGGAGTGTGCAAAATATTGAGTTGGAAAGCCCGCCAAACCGCCAAGATTTACCTATGGGCTTCGTTTTCACTTCCGGCTCCACAGGCACACCTAAGCCGGTGGAAATTTCCTGCAAAGCCATGTCCCGTCGCCTGCAATGGTATCTGAAAACATTTACCTTTGGATTCCACGAAGATCAGACTGTGTTTAAAAGCCCACCTACCTTCATCGACTCTTGGCTTGAGGTTCTCTCATCATGGTATTCAGGAGGCCACCTTGTATATATCCCGGCAGAAAAACGCATCGATGGTGCAGCCTTTGTTCAGGCGATCATCGAAAGCAACTGCCGGCGTATCATTTGTTCGCCTCCCCATGGCCGCGAACTTTTTTTACGTAAAGAGAGTGTGCTATCTTCCGCCCTACGACTCATTATACTCACAGGTGACGATGCTGGCTATGCCCTTCCCTACGATCTTCTCAGCATAGCACCTGATATGCGAGTTATTAATCTATACGGTGCAAGCGAGTTGTCAGGGGATGCCATGTGGTATGAATTTGATCGTCAGGCTCCCCATGACTCTACACTTGGGACTCCCATTGGCAAACCTTTACCAGGCTGCCAGGCTGCCATTATCAATGCAAACAAGGAAGGCATTGGCCACCTACAAATTCAAGGTTGGTGTGTTGCTAAATACTTAGGCGAATCCAAACCCCTATCTTACGATACAGGTGACTTGGTTCGGCAGGGGAAGAACGGAATCTACTATTACATTGGTCGTAGCTCACGGATCATGAAACGATCGGGCATCCGTATCGATACCGAAGCCATCGTTTCCAATGCCCTTGAAAACCCAAAGGTAAAGCAGGCCTGCGTGGTGCAGCCCGTCAAGGATAGCGCACCTGTTCTGGTAGTTGATGGCACAGATGTTGAAGAAGCTCCCATCATGGAACGTTTGAAGAAACACCTGCCTTCTCCCATGATTCCAGCCAGTATCTTCATCATGGATCGCATTCCTCAAACGAGCTCCGGCAAATATGACAGGCTTTCTATCGAACAAATGCTCCGGGATCAGCAGCGTGCCACGGTCAGTCACAGCTTGCCTCAGTGGTTTGTCGAGGCATGGACTCAAGGCTGCAGCGGCTCTGAGCCCTTCAAAGCGGACTTAGCCCTTGATATGGCGGGAGGAACCTCACTGGATGCTGCCCATATTGCCAGCAACATCAACACTGCTATCCATAAGCTTCCCCAATACCAACGGCGTAATCTTGATGAGGTCGATCCGCGCACCATCATTCTCTGCCAAACTCCCAACAAGGTTTTTGCATCGATGAGCGGGAAAAACATGTCACCCAAAACTGCCCCCAGGGCAGAAGACACCACCGTAAGTGGCTCTTATGGCAAGCATAAAATCCTAATCAACCTCCAGACATGCACCCCAAGCTTTGTTTTGCAATGCCTCCAAAAAATGTCCGCTCTACCTTATTTTTGGGCAGAATCCCTCGCCAACCGATTTCAGCTCAGCGTTGCGGTGGAAAACGACCATATCGTCGCCAACAAACCGTGGACTGAAGATGTGTTAAAACATATTAAGAATTTGGAGAAAGCCTTTACTCTGGGAGATGCTAGCTTTATATTGGCACAAGCTCCAAGAAGGAAAATCAAGGATTTCAGGCTACCGACGATTTCTCCCAATACTTCGACACCCGCCAGACAGAGCTGTCAACAAGTGGGGCATATAGTTTATGTTGAAAATATCCCACATGCAGTAGCTCTGGATCCTTCAGTTGAAGGCTTATCCTTGGAGGAACTTGGCCTCACCGACAGCCCTGCAAGCCGCCAGTGGCGCAAGCCAATCATTAATAGCAATCAAACAATCCATTTTGCCAACCAAAGAAAGGTGGAAGTAGCCCTTATCTATATTTGGCTCTGCGCTAAAGCCCTAAATCACGCCCACAACACCCAGGGCGATCAGCTTTCATATTGCATAGATCTCATTGAAGAGGCCACTGTGATTGGGTACCAACAGGGTTGTCAAGCCATGGGATTCGGGGGAATGACTTCAGTGATCACCCGAGACTGTACCCTAATGAATAAGAGAAAACAAAAAGTCCCCTACACATCGGGTAATGCCGCAACCGCAGTCCTCGCCCTTGAACAGACGCAGCGAAGTTTGCTCAATGCTGGCATCCCCATCCACAAAGCTCGGGTCGCCATTGTGGGTGCAAAAGGTAATATCGGACAGGCGGTAGCTCGACAGCTTGTGGGCAGAGTTTATCGCTTGACCCTCATCGGTCGCGAGGAAAAAGATCAAAAGTTGCAGTCCTTGGCTACCGAACTCGGCCATCAAGTTGAAGTCGGTACCCTTAAACGCGAGAACATAGAAGGATGTCATGTAATTATTACAGCAACCAACAGCCCCGTTGCCATTATCAAGGAAGATCATATTCCAGAATCATTACAGTCTATTATCGACGTAGCAACCCCAGCGGATACAGATCCGGCATGTATGTACAAAGTGCCAGGACTCACAGTATTCCACGGTGGATCAGGGTACCTGCCAGCAGGCAACGATCACTGGCAAGAACCGGGAACAGATCTTCCCAGAAGATATATTTACGGATGCACTTTGGAAGCAGCCCTCACTGGTATGTCACCACAATCCGGCGGCACCGTTGGGATGATCACCCAGCAAAGAATAGCGGAAATTTTTAAACTTCTGAGCAATACTGGTGTCCAATGTCGATCCCCCCTATCGCTGTCCCCCTTTAGATCCATAGCGAAGCTTTGGGAGAGACGGTTTATTCAGACACCTGCAGAAGCTAATAGCCTATCACACCAGATTACATGTCTATTTTCTGATTCTGAAGCCAGGCGTGAACCAACAGAAACTAGTGTTATCCATCGATTTGATACCTACTCCTCCCCAATCTATAAGAAAGCTCTCTTTGCCGCCTGTGGCGCCATGGCAATCAACGAAAACGCGGTTCATGAACGCTGTGCGAAAAATTTTGGCGCCTATGAAGACAAAGTAACAGAGGTGTTATGCCAATGGGTTGGGTATATCAAAGGCAAAGGGTGCGCTGTTGCTTCTGGCACTATGGGCATCATCCAAATGCTGCTGGCCAGCTTATCCAAACTCCGCGAGGAAAAGCGCATGGTGATTGTGGGTCCAGCCCATCATTATAATAGCAAACGCCTCCCCAAACTCATGGGGTGGTTCGTGAATGAAACCGCCTCCTGGAAGACGAGCTATCTGCATTCTGCTCTTATGCAAGCTAAAGACTGCGGTTGCAAAGGAGCAGTCATTATAGTCACTCATGGGGACCCAGCACGACAGCAGGTGGAAAAAGTGCAATCAGCTCTGAGTGCTAAAGAAGAATTTTTTGCACACTCTGATCTCAACGAATCTTCGTGGCCAATCCACATTCACTGCGATGCGGTTTTTCGCTGGTGGTTTGTGGCCCTAACCCATTACAGCATCGAACAAAACCCACTGGGATTTCGAGAGAGCACCCTGGAAGAAATTCTCCATATTAAAAACGAGACTCTCGACATGCAGCTCGCCAACTCTATTGGGGTCGATTTCCACAAAAGTGGTTTTACCCCTTACGCGTCCTCATACCTTTTGTCGAAAAGCCCAAGCCAAGGCAAGCTATGGCTTGATGATGGCCCCGACTATCTTGCTGCAAGTGCTGATGATAATGGATTCAGAGGCACTGACACTGTGGAATGTTCTCGTTCCTTATTCGGCATTGTTTCTGCCCATGAATGTATCGATATCCCTATCAAAGTCAGGCAAAGTATAGTAGGGGGTAGTCTCGAAAATGCCGCATTCCTCAGATCGCTATTCGCAGAGTCAGAATTGATAGAGGTGGACCAAGGAGCAAGGCTGCCATTAGTCCTCCTTAGGTTATTTGGATTTTATAGCTCAATATTCCAAAAAAGGCTGTCTGACCAAGGCATAGAGGTGGGAATCCTCGGCGACCAGTGGGTGCGTATCGTGATGACTAATGGCTTCCTGTCTGAGGATGACCTTTTACTCTTAGCCAACAAGATCATCAAGGTAGCAAAGGATATCCACAACGAGCAGCAGATTATTGCAGAGGTACCAACATGGGCGTACTCATAACTTGGGGGAAGTATTTTGAAGAAAATTTGGCAAGCTTGAAACAGGAGCTTAGAAAGCTTGCCAATTAGGGGTTGTAATAGCAAATGCGAAAAAAACGTCGCTAAGGACTAACTCGCCTCGCCCGTCTTTTCATTCTCTCATCTTTAAATATAAGGCAGACCTTCAGTGGTTACGACAAGCGTGGAATGCATATGTAAGCCACGACTTTTTGCCCCGGTCTGATTATAACCAATTACCCCAAGGCCTTCACACAGGTCAAGGCTGTTATAATCAAGATCACTACCGTATTGGATACATAACACAGTACCTTCCGCTTTCATTCGCCGGATCGTTTGTTCACGGTGTGGCAAATTCCTCTGTAATGAGTCGTATCAACAAAACTCTCAAGAAGCAGAGGCCGGTGTCCATAACGAAACTCAAAATCACCTGGAAATTGCTTGATGGCCAAACCCAAAACACGGGAAGCAAGGTTTTTGCACGATATG
>JAGLQN010000021.1 GCA_023136835.1 Candidatus Omnitrophota bacterium
GGTACTAGTTTCCACAGAAATATTTAGGAAAACTAGTGCCGCATAGGAAAGGAGTTTTCTACACTCATTTTCCTTTATAAATATTAAGAAGAAATGAGTGTCGCGCTTTGTTCCTCTAAAATAAATTAAGGAAACAAATGTGCTGGCAGCATCCGCGTTTTTATACTTTCTATGCTGTAAAAAATTCCATCTTCTCCCCTCTATCTTCCATCTTCGATATCTCTTTTACTTCTCTTAGGCCGGTATAATAATTTCCAGGGATGTTCCTTCAAATCAGCCGTTAAACCTTGTAGATCATCATAAAGGCGTTCATCGTATAATAATCTTCCAATGGTCCCCTTCCCCTCTTTCATGTCGTAGAGAATGTCGTCTAGACTTCCGGTCATCGAACTTAAATTCTCAAGTGTTATCCGAACTGAATCAACATTTTTCCCATCATTGATAAACCGGTTAACGCCGCCGATGGCATTTTCCAGTTTATTGGACACTTCCATAACGCGCTCAGAAATCGCTTCTTGGGCGATCGGGTCTTTCCCTTCAACCACCTGTCTCGCTTCAAAGAAACTTTTGGTGTCTTCCCCCGGGAATATCTCGATGTACTTTTCGCCCATCATTCCCAATTGATTGATCGTTATGACCGAATCACTGGGAATCATGGTATCCTCTTTGATCCGGAGCTCCACTTCAACCTTAGTTCTACTGTCTGTACGGTCAAAAAATAATTTAATATTCCGCACAAGCCCTTCATCAACGCCGGAAATCCTCACGGGTGCGTTTTTCTTAAGGCCGTTCGCAAACCCGAAAATAACACGTAAAGATTTTCCTTTCTCCAGAACAGATGAATCACTGACTGAGAAAATGAACATCGCCAGCGCAACCACGGCGATCAGCATGAACAGGCCGACTTTAAATTCAAGATTGGATTCTTTTGGCATACTTTAATCTCCCGGTTAATGTGTCGATAATGACCAAAAGCGCAATGACTCCATGAAAAACAAATTATTTTCGCGTATTAATGCGCGTGCCCAAAGATCAGATTTTCATTATCTGTGATCGGCCCATGCGACTCGCCATGAATAAACTGTTTGACCACAGGATGGCGTGTGCTACGGATCTCTTCGGGTTTCCCTTCAGCGATCACCCGTCCGTGATAGAACATCGCAATAGAATCTGCCACCTTATAAGCGGAATTCATATCATGCGTAACAACGATCGAAGTCACCTGTAACTTACGACTCAGGTCAATGATCAAATTGTTGATCGCATCAGCCGCGATCGGATCCACGCCTGTTGTCGGCTCGTCATAAAAGATCATTTGCGGCTTCATGCACAATGCGCGCGCTAAACTTACTCTTTTTTTCATCCCTCCGCTTAATTCAGAAGGCATCATTTCCTCGACCCCTTGAAGGCCGACCAGTCCTAGAGATTCTTCAACTCGATCCCGTACCGTCTTTTTATCCAACTTCATAAATTCATCGAGAACGAAAGAAACATTCTCCGCAACATTCAACGAATCAAAAAGAGCGCCGCCCTGAAAGACCATTCCCATTTCCATGCGGAATTTATTATATTCCCTTTCGGAGAGGTCCGTAGCCTCCTGCCCGTTGATCTTGATCGAACCGGAATCCGG
>JAGLQN010000210.1 GCA_023136835.1 Candidatus Omnitrophota bacterium
AACGGCACGGGCAACCTCATTGACAGCGAGACCTTTACCATTACCGTTACTGATATCAATGTCGCTCCGGTTTTGGGTGCCATCGGTGATCAGTCAGTGGATGAACTGGCAACCCTCACATTCACTGCCACCGCTACAGATTCTGACTTGCCGGCAGATACTTTGACCTTCAGCCTTGATGCCGCGTCCATCGCATTGGGCATGAGTATTGATGCCAACAGCGGTGACTTCTCCTGGACACCGACCGAGGCCCAGGGTGGATTAACGCCGTCTGTTACCGTCACGGTCACAGACAACGGTACCGGTAACCTCATTGACAGTGAGACCCTTACCATTACCGTTACTGATCTTAATGTTGCTCCGGTTTTGGGTGCCATCGGCAATCAGACGGTGGATGAGCTGGCAACCCTTACGTTCACTGCCACCGCTACAGATTCTGACTTGCCCGCAGATACATTAACATTCTCCATAGATGCCGCGTCCATCGCATTGGGCATGAGTATCGATGCCAATACCGGTGATTTTTCCTGGACACCGACCGAGGCCCAGGGCGGATTAACGCCATCTGTTACCGTCACGGTCACAGATAACGGCACCGGTAACCTGATTGACAGCGAGACCTTCACCGTCACGGTCAATGACACCAATACCGCGCCGGTCCTGGGTGCCATCGGTGATCAATCTGTGGATGAACTTGCAACATTGACGTTCACGGCCACGGCTACCGATAGCGACTTACCAGCCGATACTTTGACATTCAGCCTGGATGCCGCCTCCATCGCATTGGGTATGAGTATTGATGCTAACACCGGTGACTTCTCCTGGACACCGACCGAGGCCCAGGGCGGATTAACGCCGTCTGTTACCGTGACAGTGACCGATGATGGAACCGGCAACCTGATTGACAGTGAGACCTTTACTATTACCGTTAATGATCTGAATACCGCACCGGTTTTGGATGCAATTGGCAATCAAAGTATCGATGAACTGGCAACCCTGACATTTACCGCAACGGCCTCTGATTCCGACCTCCCATCTGATACTTTGACCTTCAGCCTCGATGCTGCCTCCATTGCAGCCGGTATGACCATCGATGCCAATTCCGGTGATTTCTCCTGGACACCTACTGAGTCCCAGGGCGGGCTGACCCCGTCCGTCGCCATTACTGTGACCGATGATGGAACCGGTAACCTGATTGACAGTGAAACCTTTACCATTACCGTTGCTGATATCAATACCGCGCCGGTCCTTAGTGCAATCGGCAATCAGTCAGTGGATGAGCTGGCAACCCTCACGTTCACGGCCACGGCTACCGATGCGGATCTTCCGGCCGACACCCTGACATTTAGCCTTGATGCCGCGTCCATCGCATTGGGCA
>JAGLQN010000211.1 GCA_023136835.1 Candidatus Omnitrophota bacterium
GTCGTTTCGTTAATTGAATCAGAGCAATCGCCTTTTGTGAAAAAGCAGGTTCCACAAAATCAAGCGTCGCTATTTGATGGTGATTGCCCAGGCGAAAGTATTGGCGATGAAAATGTTTATGGGATAACTCCACTCGGATCATCCATGACCGGAGGCCGGGAAATAACCCTCGGTGCGGATTCCAAGATGCAGGAGACGGCTCCACAAACTCCGTCTGAAATAGAGGCTTTCCTGCGAAATCAAATTGAATCCCATGTAAGACAATTCTCATTTATCAATCGGCATAACCCGAAAAGGCTTAATGCAGAAATTAAACAGTTCTTTGAGAAACCCAGGAGCATAATGACGGCCCCGGAATTGTCAGCTACACTGGGACATATTAAAAAAACCTATCCGCTGGGTAGTGGCGTTGCCCACCATGGCCATGTAAATTCTTATGCCAAGGTCAGGGGTGGTGGGAGGAGAGTCCCCACAAAGGCAGCGGCTTGGTATGGGTAAAAGTATAGATGACTAAAAGGAATTGTTTGAGCTATTTGCACGGATGTCTGGACAATAGCTAATATCGTTGGATTAATTAATACTATAGACTGGTTATATTTTGGAGGTAAGGCATGGATGAAAGATCAGTTTTGATTGAAGTCCAATCACGAATGAGAAATGCAAAGAATGAATTGGTAATAGCCGTTCTCGCATTAGAAAAATGCAATGGCTTTATTAATACTATCACATCCCTTAAAGAAACAATAGGAGATTTTGAAATAGCGATTGCTTATATTGATAAAGATCTTGAGTCAAACAAAATATAACCGCCGCATTCACTCTGACAGGCAGGGTCGCTTGCTTTAAAAACCACATAGTCATCATCCCATGCCTGCCGGTGATGCTATATCGTTATACAGCTTGAGGGGATAATATGGAATATAAAATTGGAGATATATTAAAAGACAAAAATGGATACACAGGCATTGTTTGTATCGATTGGAACGATGGAAAAAATGGGAATTTTAGCTGTGTGGAAAACGATACAGCCCATTCCGTACATGGCATAATCGGTCATTGGCCTAAAGACTCTATTGTCGAGGCTTCCGAAAGAGAACGGAGATTGCAAAATCTTGCAAACAGGCAAAAGCGCATAACCATTAAATTCAGCCGACCTGAAAAACTTGGCGGCTGATTAAATCGTTAGTTTCTTAGAGGAAAAGACATGGACAAATTATTACAAGGAGTGTTGTTTGTATCAGCCGTATCAGGGTTAATATATAAGAATCATGCTGCGGCTGGAGATATATCTTGCGTAATTGTAGAAGGAAAGAGATTTTATCATATGGAAGCAACGAAACTAACCAACGCCATGCACTCGGACGGCGAAGACTGTGCGGTTTTAGAAAAGTCCAGCATACCAGGAGATGAAGAAACTTTTAATAATGGTGTAGGATGGTAATCGCCGCCGGTGATGGCGGATGTGTTAGCTACCTGAGAGGAGGAGAATAAATGGGAAACATTAACATCAGTAAATATGACAAGGAAGATGTTTTAATTGCGCTGTATAATAATGCGAGGCCACAAGGTCTGGGTTTTTTACACTACAATCCAAAACCTATGAGCAGGGTGGAAGCCTCGACTTTATTGTCCCAAGGAACATATTTTGATTATGTTGCGGGACGTGTAATAAAAGTTGATCTTTCTAAAGATGAATTTAGTCCACATCTTTACGATAGAGATAACGGCCAAAACGCTGCTCAATTAGCTATCAACACAATCGGTAGCTAACCACCGCATTCACTCTGACAGGCAGGGTCGCTTGCTTTAAAAACCACATAGTCATCATCCCATGCCTGCCGGTGATGCTAAATCGTTATACATCTATTGACGGGCAGGGTATCTCAAAAAAAGTACAATATATGTAGGCCACATTGAGTACTGCGCAGAGTAATCGTCAATGTTCAGGTTCATGGCTGGACAAACGAAATATGCAGGTGGTAGCGTCCTGCCCCTGACCGTGAATGGATGTATAACCAGTCGCTGGACTTGACCACAAAAAACAGCGGCAAATTAGTTTAATTCGTTAGGTGACTTATGAAAATAAAAATTAATCATCCATATCATTTAAAAGACTCTATTCATGTTTTACCAATTTTCCATATATCATGCTTCTGGTCATGTGAGTGCGCTATTTTGGTGGGTTGGTTATGGTTTACGGTTTCTATCTTTATTGACAGGTCACCCAACAAACGGCATTCACTCGGTCGGCGAAGGCCAGTGTCCTGAATGCGGGCATAGATTTTTACATCATCCAGAATGTAAAAGCGGATGTGTATTTATTGATCGTCTCATGTGGTGGCGGATGCGTTAGCAACGACGACTAAATCTCCCAAGAGCTGCCCTAACGTCTTCAAGGCAAACCATTACGTCATAGGCAATCATTATTATCAATTTTACGCATAAGTTTGATAATAAGCGGCCTAATATGTTTAACTCTACTCCGGCCACGCAGCTTATCGTTTTTGGTTCAATTTGCATTTTTTGGTTGCTCCCTTAATCCTTTGGACTATGATGCTTGCCCCCGAATTTAGCCATAGCTCCTTGAACGATACTTCCCATGTATGGGGCTGCAAAATAAAAACCAAGGATTAGCATAACGGCTCCATTCATCTTTTCAGCAAAAGTACCGATTACTTTAGCAGACGCAAGAATTTTATCTGGATTATTTGCCCATATGCCAACCACGCTTAAGGCCATACAGCTAAGATATTGGAATAACCACACAGATACAATACTTAAAGCGATTACACGTCTGGCAAGATTTTGACCCTGCGTACTCTTCATCCAGTCTATCACCATACCTCGTGCAGCGGAACGATCTTTTGCTGCGTCTCCGGCCTTCTCTTCATCTGTGTATACCAAAGCGTCAAGACCTTTGCTGACATTATCAATTACAGACGTAATCGCTTTGTCACTTCCAAAGATTTTACCCATTGTGGCACCTATCCCAAGCATAATATCACCTCTTTAATATACCCATATAACATCTTGTGGATTATCTTTTTTCATTCCAAGATGAATGAAGCTTTTCGCAATTCCAATTCTTCTGAAGCCGGACATTATAGCTGCCGAAATTATTTTTAATCTATCTCCGGAATAATGGCATCGTATATCAACTCCCTCACACTGGATGCTTTCAGTAGTTAAATGATCTGAAGTTTCTTTTCCGCCCTCATTCTTATTATGAACAGGGCACCTGCAACCGCTTATTATTTCAAAAGGAATATTTGCAACAGTTCTGGTTAGCTGTAATTTAGCCATAAAAGAATCACTAACATTACAAATACCACAGCCACACTTACACACCATTTCCCACTTGCTAAAGTCTTTTGCTAAATCGCCCATATCGTTACCTCAAAAATCACAATCATCAAATTTTATTCGTTTGCAAAACCTTCGATAAAACCGTTCCATATCCTCTTCCGTGACATATGTCCAAGTTCCGCCCGGATAATCACGAAGGAATCTCAATGTCTCCATTGTTTCTTTTCTGGTTCCGCCCGTAGATAGCGTAACTTTTATTTGCCATTCTTTTTTACCTTTCGGCCTATGTAGTACGCATCCAAAAATATACTCAGCATCCCCTTCTTTCCGATATCCTCTTATGCAATGAACTTCTTTATTGAGCGGTTCAACTTTAAATATCATGTAGTTTTTTGCTTTTCTAATTCAAGATACGTTTCAAAACTTCCCGTCAACTTGTTCAGGGCCTCATTTCTGGTACTGCTTTCTTTTCTCATATCGTTAATTGCATTAGATACATCTTGTATTTTCCCACAAATAGTTTTTAAATTTTCGCCCGTTCGCCTCTCTCGGCCAGTTTTTGAATCTACCCATTCTGGCCGTGGTACAAGGACGGCTTTTATTTTTTCTAATTCAACCTTTATTTTTTCTAATTCAATCTGAAGCTTTGTGTGTTCTATGTTGCATCCCATCGTTCTGTTCGCAACATCTTTGTCATATTCCTGTCGTGGAAGAAAAATGGTTGTCCCCTTTTTGTCATATAGCTTATTATTAATTTCCTTTCCATTTTTTTCACAAAATATTTGAAATTCCTTTTTTGTAATAAAAATCCATCGGGTTAATAGCACTATCCCTGCCCCGATTATAGCCATAACGAAAGACATGATTCCTGTTATGGCCTTTATCATGTCCCAATTAACACCACCCATGCTTTCCATTATAATAATTACCTATAAGTTTTATTATACCATTTTAATGCAGTATCGAATATATCCGACTGCCCCATAGCCAATGATTGCCGAAATGCCTTTCGCTTCATCCCCGGAATGCTTGCCAATGGATGAGCGTATTTAATAGATTGCATCTTTGGTCTTGGATCCCCCCCAAGCTCATAATATTTTTTCAAATATCTTTGAGCTGCGTCCAAATCTCCATATTTCATAGCCTGTTTGTAATAATAAAAAGCGTTCCCTTTTTTAGTTGGCTTGCCTCCAAATCTTTTTTCTTCTTCGCCTTGTTTCGCTAACCAATCAAATACCATCTGCCTGACTTCATAATAGGCAAGTAGGCCGGAGCCTTCTTGCTCAAAAATAGACTTTAAGTCGTCAACAAAGTGCCTATCGGCTTGGCTATCTGATTTGCCGAGGTTGAATATTTTCAGGGCTTGTTCTACTGTTTCCATTATTTACCTAAAAAGTTTTTTATCATATCGGTTCTCGCGATTTCTAACCGTTGGATTTGCTTTTTCCTTTCAACGGTTTCTGCCAAGCTTTTTAATCCGTTGATTCGTTTCCTTTTTTTATTGAGCCGGCCCTGAAGTTTATTAATCCTCTTAAGCTCAAGGAGTTCAACATGATGCTTGCGCCTGAATTCCATCTTGTTTTTTGCCACGTCAAGCCTATCTTTTGTTTTATTCAACCTCGCTTTCCGCTTTCGGAGCCGTCTATTCCACAAATCTTCACGCTTGCTGAGGCCCCTGCCCATGTGCCAATAAGCAAGCTTGCCAGCAACAGGAACAGAGCCTATAACTTCAAGCCCTTTTTCATCACCGAATGTGACAATATCTTTTCCAGCTGAATCAATAAATTTGAATGGAGGAAGTATTTGTCTGGCCAAGGCAGAGCCTACGCCTTCAGTCCGGGCTTTCCACGTAACAAACTTTGATATGCCAAAAAGCCTGAGCATATTATCGGCAACCCTATCATCAAAATCTGTCTTTCTGCCGAGGACCCAATCTTTCAATTCATCTGCGCCGGCATTCGCGAGCACAAAGAACATGGACATTTTTACAAGATTTTTAAGACCTTCTATTTTTTCAGCCTTGTCGCCTTTGACAATTTTGTTGTAGGAGATTCTTCTAAAAATATCAAACTGCTTTATTGTAAAAGTTTTAAGCATGTAGAATATTCTGCCATTGCCAGCAGACAAATATTTTTGAGGCGTTTCTGATAGAGCTTTAGGCTGAAAATCAAGAAGCTTATGATAAACAAGAAGCTTTACGTTGCCAGATATTTCATCATTAACAAGATCTTCAATAACGCTATCCGTCTCGGCTTCAAAGATTACTCTTATTTCTTTTTTTAGTTTGGCCGGATTATTTTTTGCTTGTTTTTGATAGTCTTCAAGGGCTGCATTGAGAAGGGTTTCAGCAGCAATCGAATCCATTTTCTCAAGGCCAACCATTTTGAATACTTTTGACACTGCATCCCCAAGCGTTCCTGAATCTGCAAACTCCTGGGCTACCCTTTGAATTCCAACATCTGCCTGGGTTATTTTTGATTTTTTAATGGCTGCTCTATACGCATGCTTTAGCGTAGCCGGAACACCATATAGATATGCAGGCCATGCAAAGTCCCCTATCTGTGTTAAGGCTGATATCGGAGATCCCATTGTATCAACATAGGACATATTTTTATATGCCTGGATAATTCCGCGGGTTCCTTTTTCATGGAATCTCGCATTGAGGATATCATTTACAACCCCTTCATGCTGTGCATCGATTTCCCCTTTATCGATCAGCTCAATTATATAGGCTCCGATATTCTGAGTATAATCTCTTTGAGCACCATATGTGGCTATGTAGGCAGTATATTCCCTTTCAAGCCCTATGTATCTACTGCGGTTCTTCTTTATGGTCGCTATCTGCTCATCCGGCATGGTATCTGTGGCTATGCTTTTCAACGCACCTACTGTCCGTCGCGCCCCTGCCAGTTGCTTTTCGTCCAGTTTTCCGCTTTTTATAGACTTCTCAAGCCTTGCCAGTTCTTTTAACTGTCCCTTTGAAAGCTTGCCGGCCAGGTTAGAATTTAAGGTTCTTATTAATGTTTGTGCATTATATAACCGTTTACGCATTTCAGCCACTTTCTTGGGAATCTTCCCAAAAAACCGTCTGGCCTCTATTGCCTTTCGCATACTGTATAAATGCTGCATTAGGGCTGCATCTGAATCCATATAAAACTTATTAAGCTCAACAGGAATTTTCTTCAACACTCTTTGTCTGGTTGCAGGGACACCGCCAAGGCCTGACCAGCCACCCAAGATAATATTAGAAATTATATCGGCCTTCATATCCAAGGGCATTGCTTCAACTGTCATGTCAAGACCAGCAGCACGCTTCTTTAACCTGTCGGTATATAATGGCCGGTATTCTGGCTTATTAATAGCCTTCAGGAAACCTCTTTCATCCCTTAAAATCCTTGGTGCGTATTCTGGGATCTCGCCTATATCAAGACCAACGTCCAGCCCCTCCTCCCTTACTTTGTCAAGGGTGTCTCGATATGCTGCATATTCTTTTTGCATGCCGTATTTAATAACCAGCTCATTGATTTTCCCAACGACTGAGTTCTTTCTCGCATAATCCCAATCAATAATATCGTTTTTCTCCATTTTTATTGATTTGCGAAGAAGGGGTTCTACTGCTTTGACATCTTCGGCATAGTTTGTGTTGATATCAAAATCAAGCTGTCGCAATTTATTCTTTAATTTTGGGCTAACATTACCCAACCTTGTTGATATGACTCCAAGATATTTATCGACGCCAGCGGCTATTTCTGAAGCTACACGTTTTACATTGGTGAGCAAGGTGAGCTTGATGTCTTTTTTTACTTTTCTATTTGCGATCCAGTCTTCTTCTGTTACTGGTTCGCGGGTTTCGGCGAAGGTTGGGACTTCGGCTGGTTTGGTTTGAAACAACGGCATGCCCTCAAAAAGAGCTGCACGTTTTAGTTCTGGGGTTATGGTGAGAGTTTGATTTATGGAAGTTTCTTTTCTTGCTTCAAATTTTCCACCAACAATTTCCGCTAACCCCCTCGATCCATATTCCTCCATAGCTCTTTTAAATGAAAGCCCATCTTCTTCCATTGCACTGCCAACGTCATAAATTTGACCTCTTTGAGCAGCATTTAAATCGCTATCTGGGATTGCATTAAGACCTCCGATATCAAGTTCAGGTCCAACGTATTCGCCAATGCGCTCGCCGCCTATTTCTATTTTAGCCGTTCCGACTTCCGCCCCAAACTTCTTCCCAAACTTCTTGAGATATTGAGGTATCATTTTGTCGTATAGGTGATATGCCCATTCACCGCCTACTTTTAGATCGAGGCCGGAAAGCTTGCCAGAGTCCTTGCCAGATCCTACAATTTTTTCTGCAATCTCTTTTCCTATGAATTCAGCAATACCAACTTGATTGAGACCAGCCTTTTCAATATGATCTCCTTCGTGTGGATAGGCAAAAATAGTATAATTTCCGTCTGTATCCTTTTGGTAGGTTATTTGAGAAATCTGTTTGCTCAAATCATACCGATCAGCCGTTTGCTGTCCTGTTATCCACGCAATTTTATCAAATCCTTGTTCGGCGGCTTGACGTATCATGCGCTTTAGGACTACTTCATGCCAGTTCTTTTTGAATGGCATGTCGGGAACACCTTCAGTTGTCAATTTATCAGCGTATTTTTGCTTTGCCTTCTCTGCGTCTCCCTCGTTAACATGTTCACTGATTAGTCGATTCTGGTCTTCCAGTATCCAGTTGCCAGCCTTATTTTGCTTTATTGATAACCGTCTTTTAACATCTTTAACTTGATACCCTTCTTTTCTACCCTTTGCTGCCCAATCCGACTGAATCTCTTCTATGAATAATATCCGATTCCCATCAGCATCCGTTCTTTCGTTTGTGCGGACGTGGGCGAATACGTTTGGTTCTTCCCAGTGGGTGGATTCAAACCTATCTTCTATTGTTGTGGTATCAAAAGTTTCTGCATCAGATCGCAACCTTGTAATAACCTTTTTTCTTTGTGCATCGTTTAGTTGAGAAAATGGCAAATCAAATATTTCTTGGGCATATTCATCGGTTGTTTTATCTACTACCGTCTTTTTTATCGGCAACGTAAACAAAAGCTCTCGATAGTTTTCTTTTTCGCCTGGGAGTTGGTATTGGGCGAATTTGGTGGTATCTTCGCTTTCGCTATCTTTAAATTTTTGGTACTCTTCATACTTATTCCACGCATCAAGAACTTGCTCGGGAGTGAAATCGGATTCTAGTTGGTTTGTTTCAATGTATTCTTTCGCTTCCTCAATATCTTCCATCCTGTATCCATCAGGATATACCACATCGAATAATTCTTCTAAAAACCCTATGTCGGGTTCTAAAATTTGTTTCCCGCCCTTCTCAATCTCCTTAACCCGAACTTCATTCTCTCTAAGCAATCCAGCAAGCTCATCCCTACCGACAACCTTCTTGCCTTCAAGCATTTCCTCAATGCTCATCCATTCAAGCTCGGCTGGTTTAACCCCGGGTTGTTTTTTGAGCCAGGGAATTACTGCGGAAGCTTGCATTTTTGCAGGCATTTTGTCTTCGACAGTTTTGACTACTTGAGAATAGAAGCGTTCGGCTGTTTGTTGATATGCTGGTGATACAATTTGCTCTCTTGGAATCGGGACTTCTTTTCTTAATATTCGACCGGCTTCAATATCTCTAAGCACACCCCGTGCAGTTCTCGTTCTCGTAAAAAACTCATAAATAGCATTAGCAAAATCAGATATCTTTTTCAGGATACGTTTGATCCTGGTATTCTTTTCAACCTTCCAAGCAGCCAGTCTATCACCGACATATGTCGCCCTGTCCTCTTCTGTGACCTCGGCCTTATCAATTGCGTTATCAAGGGCTTTAATATCGTTAGCAGTTACTATGCCATTCTTTTCAAGATAATGATGGAATTCATGCCATGCTGTATTTATATCGGCAGTAAATCCCTTGCCTCCAGTTTTGAGTTGGATTTGATTCTTAAGGTAACTACCGACAGCTATCCTCTCTTTCTCGCCCTTTACTGCTATTTGAATAAATCCATCTACATGATCAACTTCCAAGATCTCAACCGCCGGCCTCCCTTCTACCTTAAAATAGAAATTACCCTGGGGGTTAACTCCGGTGCGGATGTTTTTCATTTTGCCGAAGATGCTTTGAAGGTCTTGGCGGGTTATTGTGGCTTGGGGCTTAATTGCCTTAGCAGCAAAGAACTTTTCGTCCTCAGGAACAGGCATTATGCCTTTTGCTTGCCAAGACCCCTTGCTATCTATAATATCGAAAAGGTTAAGGTCGGTTGCTCTTGCAAATTTCGCAAGATTTGTTTTGGCTAATGCCGGAATTTCAATGTCTGGATTATAGGCTATTATGTTTACAGCGTTGGTCGCATCGACTTGCTTAAGGATCACCTCTGACATACCATCTCTAAAGCGTGAATAATCATCCATTGGCAAAACTCCAACAGCATCATTCCGAGTATTGAGAAGAATTAAGCCACCCTCTGGCAAATGGTCTTTCCCAAATTTGGCAGCAGAGTCTTCACCGCTAACCTTATAAAGATTCTTGCCTCTTTGCTTAAAAACTCTTTCGACCATGGGTATTTCATATTTTGCCTTAACATCGGGGATTGCGAATCCAGTTTGCCAATCTTCGGAATAAGAACTGTATTTATTTTCACCGACAGCGATTATGTCGTTCGCGCTTACCCTTGTTCCCTTTAAAGTATTCTTTAAACCATCAAACACTCTAACATCGGCAGGAGACAACAAAGGATCTCCAGAAGGATGATTGTGGACTATTATAAGATTGGCAGCATCGGGTGTGTTTAACGCATGCCCAGCTATCAATGATGGTGAAAAAGGCGCTTGGCCTGGTGCGCCTATGCTGTACCTATGCACAGATATAATTTTACGATCTTTATCAAGAATTACTGAGGCTAAATGTTCTTGTGGATATTTAGACAAATTCAAATGAGCAAAGGCAGCAGCATCCTGTGGCGCCACAATAGTCCTTACGCCTGATTTATAACTTCCTGCTCTATCGGATACGACTTGAGGGAATTCTGTTGCAATTTTTTCTGTGGTATAGACAGCCCTTCCTTCGGCAGTGGGTATGGCTTCTTTGACTTCAACTTCTTTTTTTGCTGGTTTTTCATATGGTTTAATCTCCTTCGGCATCGTAATAATAGCTTTTTCTTCTACAATCTTTTTCGCGCCAGGAATAATATCGCCTTCAGCATCACGGCCTCTGGTAAGAGTTATTTCGTACTTGCCTTTGTTTTTGCCTTTTGTGATTTCACGGGCTGATAGGATAGGTTTTTGTTTGCCTTTTATCCATGCTTTGCCGGGTTCTGGTTTTGTTGGAGCTTTTTCAGGAGGCGCTTCTACTTTTGGTTCTTTTTTTGGTTTTGGCTCAACCTTTGGTATAGGCTCGGCCTTGATCTCTTTCTCAACGGCCTCTGGTGGCGTTGGCTTGGCAGGCTTAGGGGTTATTGGTTTTACGGGAACATCTTTAACATCTTTTTTCAATACCTGAACTTTATCAAGCGGGCTTAGTTTAACTTCTTGCCCGTCCATTAAAGTGATTTCAAAAGGATCTTTGGCCGTGACTTCGTAAAGGTCCCATCCCTTTGTTGTTTTGCCTTCAAGCAGAGTCAGTTCCTTGCCTTTTGGCAAGTCCTCGGCGTTGATAGTGGTATAATCGCCTTCGGGCGGAGCTTCAACTTCTTGCTCAAGCTCAGCTTTCAAGCGTTTTTCTTCGGCAGATAGTTTATAAGGTTTTTTTTCGATTATTTCTCTGGCAATTTTATCCCGGCCGAGCAATGCTTTTGGCTTTGTCCGCAAGTCTTCGAGAAAGGATGAGACAGTTGTATTTTTATCAAGCCATCCATCAGCTATTAATTCATCAACTGCTTGGTCAATCCCAAGCCCACCTCTTTTAGATATTGTTCTTCTGGCGGACACTTCTAAATCTTTTAGCTCTCCAGTATACTGCAGGAAGTCAATGCCGCCCAATTCTTTAATTGCGCCTCGAAGTGTTCTGGTTTTTGATGGTTTTGGCCTTGCTGGTAGTTTCGGCGCAACCTCTGGTATGGGCTTGGCCTTGAGCTCTTCCCTGATAGCCTCTGGTGCGGTCGGTTCGGCAGGTATTGCTAACCGTGGCCTTGCAGCCTCATATTCGGCAATATTGCTTATTTCATGTTCCGCGGGTTTATAATCAATTTGAAAACCTGATTTGTCTTCGAATATCGGGAATTCGCCTTTTGCGGTTTCTCTTGTGCCTACAAATTTGATGGGTTCTTTTTTAGCGACTTCTGGTTTTATCTCGCGGGCTTCATCGGCTGCCTCTTCCAATATTCGACCTGCCTCAATCTCTTCTCTGCTTGGGACCGGTTCGGGTATGGGCCGCCCAAGCTCTTCCCTTTCTCGCTCCTCACGTGCCAGCCGTCTTTCTCTTTCCTTATCATCTTCTATCGCCTCCTCTTTAGGTCTTATCGGCTTTTCTTCAGGAATAACTTCTCTTTCAATGGCCTCTTCTTCAAATACGGCGGCTGCCTCTTCGGCCCCAAGAGCTTCGGCTCTGACCCTCCGTTCTTCTTCTTTGCTAATTAAAATTTCTTTCGCAGTTGCATCTTTTTCGTAATCTTCAAGGAGTTCATCCCGAGCAGCAGATTCAGGTTTTGTAACTTTTCGGTAAGCAGCTCCACCAGCACTCATAAAGCCAGCCATCAATAAAACCTGTGGCATGACTTCTTTGGCCGATTTTAACATATCAGCTCCGCTTGTCCATTCACGTGGCGCTTCGCCAGTTAAACCGGCCTTTGATTCAGCTCTTTGTTGCCCCATCTGCGTAACTGTTTCTTCGATTTGCTCAGCTCCCAAAACACCAGCGAAACGCAAGGCACCCTTGACAACCTTACCGGTAAGCTTTTCTGGTAGCCATCTTGCGCCAGGAACATTCTTTGCTGTAAGTAACGCCAATTGTAATATATTTGCGAATCCTTCTGGCCCTGCCTCCCATGCCCCATGCTCAGTTGCAAGCGCGCTCATGTCCTTTTTAAACTTTTTTTCTTCCTCTATAGATATCGGGCCAAGTCCCTTGCCTACGCTTTCTTGGTTAACTTGTTTCAGCCAATCGTTCATAACTTGATAGGTATCCATGCGATAGGCGGCCGCCGCACCTCCAGCCAACCCACCAGCTATCCTCGCACCAGGAACAGGGACGGGAGCCGCGGCAAGGCCTCCAGCTATAGTCCCGCCCATGGATACACCCGAAAAGGCTAAGTTTGGGCCAAGTTCAGCGACATCACGCCTTGTAATAACCCCTGGTATAAAATCTCCAGCTTCTGTATATTCTTCAGCTAACCTTCGATTCCGTTCATCAACCCAATTAACAAATCTGTCAGCTACGCCTTTGTCAGCAACGGAAGCGCCAGCCTGTCCCTGTATTGCCATAATGGTTTTTGCGGCAAGATTTTCAGGGACCCGTGCAAATGTTCTTGCGAATGCTCCGATGGTACCTTTTTTTTCTGCCGGAGCTTCGTCTGCATAAAGATCAATAGGAGCTCCCCAGTCATCATCATCGCTTACTGGTTTTTGGATATCACGGGATCTTGGCTCAGCATAAAGATCAATAGGAGCTCCCCAATCATCATCATTTTTTGGTATGGGCCTTGGATTTATTGGCATATTTAACGAGCTCCACCTAATCGTGCAGTTGCTTTTCTTTGAGACTCCAATGCTTTACCAAAAAAATCAAGGTAACCCCCCCATGCCTTAGTGCCTATATTTTTATATAATTTTCCAGCAGTTTCAAAATCTTCAGCACTAAGACCCATTGTATCAAGAGCTTCGCCTATTTCTTTAAATCCTTGTTGTGGTGTTTTCTTCATCCTTGATTGCCATGTAGCATAGGGCCGATCAATAATAGCCGCGGGCGCTTCTTCACGAAGTTCTGGAGCTATTTCAGTCCTTGGGTCAAAAGTAATTGCTGGCACATCTGGCAACTCATCAGCTTCGGCAGCGGGTTTCGCAATTGCTTCGGTCTTAATTGGCTTGCCATATGCATTAAACCACCGCAGTTCGCCAGTCTTTTTATTTGGGCGTAATTCAATCGGGGTTTGAGCAATTAATGACTTAGCCTCCTTGGGAGAATAATTAGCCTTTATCCATTCATTTCTAAGTTTGCCAGTTTCGCTTGTTATCTGGTCTTGAGTGGGCTGTTGCTCCATATCTGCCATTGAGGCAAATCTTGTCTCCAGTCCCTTGGTAATATAATCTAATTCAGCTTGGCTTTGTTTAAACCCAAGCTCTTCCCCCCTTAAACCCAATGTGGCTTGTTGATAAGGTGTCATGCCAGTAGCTACCCCGACATCCCTACGCTCCGCCTCTGGCCGTGGCTTAAATCCAGTCATAGCAGTTCGGATATCCCCATATTCCTGCCGTGTTCCAGGGCTCCAATAAGTTCTTTCAGTACCACGTATAAGCTCAATCGGTCTTTCTTCTATTGGCATGCGCTCATAGGCTGTTTGTATTCCAGCAGGGCTTGCTTTCATTATCTCGCCAAGAGGTCCTTCCTCTTCTCTTTCCGGAAGATATGGCACGGTTGGTTTTGGTGCAGGTGATATCATGGCAGCCCTGCCGACATCAGTAGTCTTCTTCCGTTGCTGAAGTGCAGAAGCCTCGGCCTTTTCAGCTTCGAAAATACGCCTTTCGGCTCTTAATTTTGCGCTATTATCATTTTCATCGATCCCGATCCTACTACCCATAACGGCCATAATGTCCTCCAGTTATTCTTCTGAATGGTCATATCTATGTGATTCTGAAAGGTTAGCGCTATTGCTTAAATTTGCGCTGTAATTACGTCCTGTTGTTCGATTATTAGCAGCACTTGCGCCTAAGCTTGCACTGGCGTTTACTGCACTCAAGGCACTTGCCGCAATTTGAGCTGAAATTGTTCCACCCGTTTTGATAGCATCGGATGTTAATTGTAAGGCGCCAAGATACGATTGAACCGTAAGCTCTGCCTCTT
>JAGLQN010000212.1 GCA_023136835.1 Candidatus Omnitrophota bacterium
ATCTCACTCGTTTCTTCACTCAGATGATGAAAGATGAGTTAATAATCGAAAGGATGTGAAACAAATTGACATTATTCAAAGGAAAAATAAAAAAACGCTACTTACACTCATTTTTACATGGTATAAGCACAATGGTAGATGAATGTAAATTAGATATACAACCCGATGGTATCTATGTAAAAGAAGTAGATCCGGGAAATGTGTGTATGGTGGATGCTAAACTGCCTGAACAGAATTTCGAGCAGGGATCTTACTGGATAAAAAAACCAATTGTTGTTGGTATTGACCTTTTAAATTATCTACAAATATTTACAGATGATGATTTTGATGATGATATATTCGAGTTGAATTTACTGGAGCCTGTTGGAGAAGATACTCCAAAATTGAATACAATGGTCTGTAAAAATGTATTGGAAAATGTGAGATGTAAAGTAAGATATGAACATACTACATTGAAGATTGAAAGTATCAGAAGATCTCCAAAAATACCTAATATCGACTTGCCGCTGGAAATTACTATACCACTGGAATTTTTAAAACACGGTATAAATGCAGTAGATCATGTTGATAGTGATCATATGTACATCGGAGTGAATTTCAACACTGGACCGATGCTGTTCATGAAAAACCATGATGGCGGCAATATAGCAGGTATTAAAATAACAGTTAATCATCTACCTGGATTTAAATATAATAACTTTAATAAAAACGTATATAATAACTTTGATAAAAACACATGCCTAGTAAGGTATAAAGAGATTAAAACACTATTTTCGCTGGATTATCTCAAAGATATTCTCAAAGGTTTATCAAAATATGGATATAACGATAATATAACGTTACATCTTGGTACCGATTGTCCAGTAATAATATCTACGAACTTCGGTGTTAAGGGTCCAGATCTTAAATTTATGCTGGCTCCAAGGATTCAAGATGATTAAAATGCCTGAAACCAAGAATGGGATAATTCACACCATAAATGACTTTTCCCCTGGTGATATAATTGAATTCGTTCACCCGGTATCAGGTTGTTTTGCGGTAGGTGAATTTGTCAAGGTGATAAGACGCAGGACAGGTGATTGCCATACTGATATCGAATTGAAGACAGCAGGTGGTAAGGAAATCATCACAGAAGAAAACATCCGGTGGGACCGGTCAATGTACTACAAAACCAAAGGAAGTGAAACAAAATGCAACTATCAGAAAACACTAAGTATGTAATTATAACACACGGCGGCGGAGATGGTGTGTGTGCGGCAGCTATAGCCGTATCTAAGCTTGAGGACCCGATTGATATATATTTCAGCCAACCATATACGATTATTGGGCTTATCCGTAAACTTATCAGAACTGAACAAAAAAGGCGAAACGATCCTAATGTAGATAAATTAAGGATCTACATCATGGATATTCATGTAAATGATGCTGTGGTAAAGCTACTCAAAAAGTTTAATAAAGTAGTATATATCGATCATCATTCAAATTCAGTGAAAAACAAGGGGGAGTTTCCTGGGAAAATAGACCAGTACAAATCCTCAAGTCAGCTGGCAGCAGAGTATTTCAGTGCACTAAAATCTCCATTAGCTACCTTGGGGACGGTATGTGATAAATTATTATCATTACCAGCATCAGACCCAATGCTTAAAGAATCGATTTTGTTACAGAAATCGATTGCATGCAGCATTGATGATGAAGAATTTAGAAAACATTTGGTAGAACAACTTGCATCTGGACTATTGCCGTCCCAGATATCGGGTGTGGTAAAACGGAGCAAGTGCACCGATGAAGAAATAAACCGCTTGTTAAAACATGCAAATAAGAATATACTGGAAGTTAAGAACCCAAAATGTGCGATAACATATATAAATGATAATATCCGGGGATTTGGCAGACAAATCGCACGGCAGCTTATATCAGAGCGTAATTATCCTGTATTTCTGTTATATCCGGATATATCAAGGAATAAAATCGTTATCATTGCACGGAATAATCATGATTTAAAGGGTCGTGAGGGTAGTGCCAATATTGATTTAGCTATGTTCATGAAAATATATTTTTCAGGTGGCGGACATTATAATGCTGCCGGTGGTGCGATTGAAGGTATAGACAACCCCGCGGTCCAGATGGTGAAGGAATGCTTTGAAGAATATAATATGGAACAATATAAGGTCAAAGGTAAGTGAAATATATGGAATGTTTTATAAAAAGATGTGACAGGGATGCTGATTATTTAATTGAAAGTAATACCCCATCTACCTTAGTAGGTATCATTAAATATTTTTTACATAGTAATAAACATCCAATATGTAAGGAATGTCTTTGTTATATTTGTTGGGATTTTGATTTATATAATCTTAATGGTGAATTTATTAAACTATAATTTCTAGTGGAATAAAGGTAAAATGATAAAAATAGCATCATTATTTTCTGGAATTGGTGGATTTGAGAAAGGTATCCAGCAGGCAGCCGATAAACTAAACATCGATATAGAATATGTTTTCGCATCAGAAAATGACAAATATGCACGACAAATATATCGTAAGAATTTCCGAGTTGAACCATATGGAGACATCACAAAAATCAAGGCAACAGATGTGCCTGAACATGACATCTTATGCGGGGGATTTCCTTGTCAGGACGTTAGTATTGCCGGAAAACGAGAAGGATTATACGGAGCGAGAACTGGATTGTTCTATAAAATCATCCGGATACTACGAAAAAAACAACCTGAGCTTGTATTCCTCGAAAATGTTGAAGGATTACTTAGCAGCAATGGCGGGTGGGACTTCGCCCGAGTTCTCATTGAACTGGAAGACGCTGGGTACAGTTGTGAATGGCAAGTACTTAACACAAAGGCATTTCTTCCACAAACCAGAAAGAGAGTGTTTATTATCGGACATCTTACAGGATCCGAGCGAAGTGGACGAAAAATATTTCCTATCGGACAAAGCGGTAAAGTGGATTCTGAAAAAGAGCCCACAGTCTATACTATCGATGCAAACTATTACAAAGGACCAGCCAAACAACAACGAACTATGATTTTATGTGATTCCGGGATCCACCGCGAAACTCAACTCCTGAATGAAACAATTCCACCGCTTAGAGCGAACACTGGAGCAGGCCATAACAATATCGTCTGCCATTCAACATTTCCACGAAACAGTGTATCAGGACAGGGCGGTACTGGACATTTACAAAGGGATGATGGTCTGGTTTACTGTTGCGACGCTGCTAATAATATTGCAGTTGAGGTTTCAGGAATAGTCAAGTGTCTAACCGGTGGTGGACATTATGGTGGTAATCATTCAGATATGACAGTTTTAAAAACCAGCAACAATATACGCAGATTAACACCCAAAGAGGTAGAGCGTTTACAAGGATTTCCTG
>JAGLQN010000213.1 GCA_023136835.1 Candidatus Omnitrophota bacterium
AATTAGCAAGGGCTCAGATATACTGTTGGATATACTTGAGTGGTCTTCATCACGGCCCGCATGGCAGCGCGATGCTTTGAGACGTCTTGTAACTTTAGATAGCTTGAATGAGTATGACCTTAAGGATTTGACAGTTCTCTGCAAGGCTGCCCACGGGCTTGCTGAAAGGCGTAAGTTGGAACCGTTAGAAGAGTGCCATATACCAAGACGCGTAGCGGGACTCAATGCTGTCAAACTAAATGCGCTTATACACCATGGAGGAGTAAATGCCCTAGCCACAGAACAGACTATCCAGTTCGGCCCCGAATTGACAATAATCTACGGGGGCAACGCTGCCGGGAAGTCTGGGTATACGCGTATTCTTAAGCGGGCATGCCGGGCGCGGGGGGCTGAAGAAATTCTCGGTAATGTATTGGCTACGTCAGTTCCGGGTCAACCGTCAGCCACTATACGGTTCGAAGTGGACGATGAATATCAAGAGCTTGCATGGAATGACCAAAACGAACCGCATGAATCGCTCGGACATGTGAGCGTGTTCGATACCCATTGCGCTGCTGTTTATATCAGAGAGAAGACAGATGTAGCCTTTAGACCATATGGCCTCGATCTTTTTGATAAACTCTCTAACATATGCGAGGTGGTTCGAAGGACGCTTGAGAAGGAGCGCGAAGAGTTAGAGATGCGTCAAGTAGACTTGCCAGACCTACCCGAAGGGACTATTGCATGTGAGTTAATATCAAACATCACGTCAATGACCGATTCGAAGGAAATCGAAAATCTTGGCACACTATCAGATCCTGAGAAGAAACGATTAAAGAGTGTACGCAAGCAACTTTATGATATTCAGGCCAAAGACTCCACGAAAGCAGCTCAGAGACTTACTTTGCGTGCGAATCGACTCGACACATTAAATAATAATCTGATGAAACTTGACGATATCCTTGCAAACAATGCCGTAAAGTCCCTCTTTGAAGGGAGGAACTCGTTGGAACAATTGCGTATTACGACCGACGAGTTTCGGGCCAAGACCTTTCCACCCAACCTTTTGAAGGGTACAGGCTCGGAACTGTGGCGTAAACTATGGGAAGCAGCAAGGCGCTTCTCAAATGATGATGCATATCCCGATGATCAATTTCCTGTTACCGGTGACGGGGCACGATGTATACTGTGCCAGCAGAATCTTAGGCATGACGCTGCCGATCGATTGAAGCAGTTCGATAAGTTCCTTCTGTCAACCATTCAGCAGGAGTTCGACCGAGCAAATGTAGGCTATCAAGAGCAACTCGGACGCCTTGAGAATGTCGACGTTGTCAATGAGGCAAATCAGGAAGCACTTGAAGAGCTTAGGATAGAGGCAGAGCAGCTGACAAAATCCATAGAGAACGGACTGAAACAAGCAATGAATCGCCGTGACGAAGTTCTGAAGAACCTAAGAGAAGGTCAGCCGCTACCAGATGGACTACTTAGCTACAAACTGCATACTGAAAAAGTCGCCACAGAAGCACAGATGTTGCGCGATAGGGCTTATCAGCTTCTTCAGACCAGTGACAAAGAAACGAAAAACAAGCTGAAAAAGGAGTTACAGGATCTCGAGGCTAAAGAAACACTTGGCAAGAACCTCAAATTGGTTTTCAGTGAGATAGATAGGAAGAAGAAGCTAGCTGCCTACGAAATGTGCATTAAAGACACAAACACACGAAGCATAACTCTCAAGAGCACCGAGTTAACTAAACGTACTGTAACTAAGCGGCTTATGGAGAGTTTCAAGGACGAGCTAAAGAAACTTCACTTTACTCATCTCAAGGTCGAACTACAGGCAGCTGGCGGCTCCCGTGGAGCTCTCTTTCACCAACTCTTTTTAAGAGGTACAGTTGGCGTTGACCTTCCGAATGTCGTCAGCGAGGGAGAAGCTCGCACCCTTTCAATTGCAGCTTTCTTTGCCGAATTGAGCACCGCTTCAGACCAGTCTGCCATTCTGTTCGATGATCCGGTATCATCCCTGGACCATAAATGGCGCGATAACGTTGCATATCGGCTTGCTGAGGAAGCGAAGGCTCGCCAAGTTGTAGTCTTTACCCACGACATTGTCTTCTTGCTTGCTTTGGTTAGGTGGGCAGAAGAAGTCGGTGCGAAGTGCCAACATCAGTACATCCGAAGGGAAGTACAGGGGCCTGGCTTCTCGTCGCAGGATCTTCCTTGGGTGGCGATGAAGGTCAAAAATAGAATCGGCGTGCTGAATAAAATGGTGCAAGACGCTGATAAGTTATACCGAACTGCTATACGTGAACAATACGAACGTGAAGCCGTTATTATTTATGGGCTTCTTCGAGAAGCCTGGGAGCGAGGTCTTGAAGAAATTCTCCTCGGTGGGGTCGTCGAGCGCTATAGGCATAATATTCAGACTAGGCAAGCAAAGAATCTCTCCGATATCACAAGTGATGACTGCAAAATTTTTGAATATGGGATGACAAAGTGCTCGCGATGGCTACCGGGGCACGATCAGGCGCCTGCAGAGAATGTCCCAGTTCCTGATCCTGAAGAACTTAAGTGCGACATTGACGACCTTCAAAGTTGGATGAAAACAATCTTAAACCGACGTAAATAACATGGATATTATTCATAAAGGGCACTATTGCACTTCGGCCAACAGAGCGTATCTACTATGGTGCTTCGAAACTTCGCCAAAATCCCTCTCTTCAATTGAGACTTAAGATATGGGAGTGGTTGTTTAATGAAATGTGTCCCCATTCACCCTGTTGCGTTCAACTGCTCTATATGCAGGTGGCGGTCTCGGGCATTGGTTGGTGCTGCCGGCGGGGGTCATGGCTGTGAAAATATATAATTTGTGTGATGTTTTTAACTGCAGAGGACGCTGAGTGCACAGAGCGTTTTTAAATTTCTCTGTATCCTCAGTGCACTCTGTGGCTAATATTGGAATTTTTCCACCCCACATCCGTTCTTTCGATCTCCCGCCATCTGCTTTCGGACATAAGACTGCGCTACCGTTGCAATCACCCGGCCGCCCCTCCCGCTCTACCTCACTGCCTGGCCCCGTTTGCTCTATATGCGAGCGGCGGCCTCGGGTGTTGGTGGGTGCTGCCGGCGGGGCTGATGGCTGTAGAAATATAATTTTCATGAAATATTTCACCGCAAAGAACGCGAAGGGCGCAAAGTTAAGGTTACAATGTTTTTGCGAACTTTACGCTCTTTTCGGTGAAACACTTAACGGTAGCCGTCAATCTGCGTGCATCTGCGGTTAACATGAATTGCAGTCCAGCCCACATTCATTCCTTTACTATCCCACTGTCCACCATCATATCTGCGGCCGCCTGCCCTTCGGGTCTGATAATATGCTCATATCGATTCAGGTGCTGCATGCCTTCAGCCCATATCCCTGGCCGGAATTTGAGATATGAGCGTGAATGTTAGACGAAATTGATAAATTCCCCCCTTGTGTATACAAAACTGGGACGGCAAAAACGGAAATGAGGCAAAAAAGATTTATGACAAAAAGAAAGAAAAAGAAAAAGAAAAAGTAAAAGAAATCTGATAATCATTGGGCATTAGCTAAGACAAAATATTGACTAAATTCTCGTCAAATAGCAATGGCTAAAGAACTTGGAATGAACCCAAAGAAGTTTGGGAGTTTAGTTCCCAGCAGATGCCCTCCGGGAAGCCC
>JAGLQN010000214.1 GCA_023136835.1 Candidatus Omnitrophota bacterium
GACTGGTATCTTACAATGGCTTCCCGTGGCTGTCCTTATTGCTGCACGTTTTGTTTTAATAGTTTTTTTGCCAAGTTACCCGAGGAGAAAGCCGGAAGATATGTCCGCCAGCGAAGCGTTGAGCATATAATGCGCGAATTGCGTTTGGCAAAAAGGCGCTATAAACTGCGGTTTCTCGAATTCGAAGATGATGTTTTTACTGTCGATAAGAAATGGGTCAGGGAATTTCTCTATCAATACAAAAAAGAGATCGGAGTCCCTTTCCAATGCTTGACGCATCCCAAATATATGGATGAAGATGTCGCCCGGTGGCTTTCCGATGCGGGATGTCAATATGTCCAGATGGGGATTCAGAGTATGGACGATGAATTTAAATATCGGTTTATTAAACGCTACGAGAAAGCTGATCACATTTACAAGGCCATGGATGTGATGCGCAAATATAAGATCCGTCCCAAAGTTGATCACATGTTCGGTCTGCCGGGAGAGTCGCTTGAAGCTCAAGAAGCGGCCCGGAAATTGTATGTTGAGCATCCGCCCTATCGTATTCAAACGTTCTGGACAAACTTCCTTCCCGGAACAGAATTAGTTAAACAGGGTTTAGAAGAGGGGCTGATCACCCCAGGGGAAGTGGAACGTCTTAATGACGGGATCGATTTTGATTTTTACCGTAATAGCGCTAAAGTGACCGATCCGCGGAAAAGAAGAAAATATAAAGCTTATGAAGCGCTTTTTAAATTGATCCCGGTTTTGCCCGGGGCTTTGCGACAAAAGCTTGATCCAAGATTTTTTGAACGCCTGCCGATGCCGGTATGTTCCTTTATTAGTTTTATGGCGGATGCCTTTATCGGTTTAGCGATGAGAAATCCTGACCATTTGCTTTACGCGAAGCATTATATGTATCATGTGACACGCTTTTTCTTAAAGCGAGTCGGAATAAAAATGCCGCCGATGACGCGGGTGAAAAACGGGCAGTCTTTTAAGACCGCGATAACGGAAGATAAATTCTCTAAAGCCTGTTTAGTGAGCGATGTCATGGCAGAGGATTGATCATCACAGGAAATCATAAATGCGTATTACATTTGTTGCTCTCGGATGGGAACAACTAGGAGTCAGTTTACTTTCATCCATCGCCAAGCAGCATGGCCACGAAACCTGTCTTGCCTTTAGCCCGGCTCTTTTTAATGACCGCGCGCACTTGAACGTTCCTTTTCTTGCCCGTCTTTTTGATGACCGCAAAGCTGTTCTGGCTTCCATTGAGCGTCAAAGGCCCGATGTTTTGGCTTTTTCGGCTTTAACGGGAACCTATCAATGGATGCTTGGGATCGCGCAAGACGCCAAAATTCTTTTTCCTCATGTACAAGTTATTTTTGGCGGGGTGCATGCTTCGGCGGTTCCGGAGAGGGTTTTAGCTCAGCCGCAAGTTGATTATGTCTGTGTCGGGGAGGGTGATATCGCTTTTCCGATGATTCTAAAAGCCATTGAGCGGGGAGGGCCGGCAGCTTCTATTCCAAATACAAGATGCAAATTGCCAAACGGCGAAATTCTCAGGGGGCCGCAGGTGGGGTTTATTGAAGATCTTGATTCACTTCCGATTTTTGATAAGACTTTATGGGAAGAGTATATTCCTTTGGGGGATTCCTATATTACAATGACCTCTCGGGGTTGTCCGTATCGCTGCACGTTTTGTTTTAATAGCTTTTTTGCCAAGTTGCCCGATGAGAAAGCCGGAAGATACGTCCGTCAGCGGAGTGTTGATCATATGATGCGTGAATTACGTATTGCAAAGAGCCGATACAAATTACGGATGATCGAATTCTTTGATGATGTCTTTACGCTAGACAAGAAATGGTTAAAACGTTTTCTGGATCAATATAAAACTGAAATAAAAGTGCCTTTTCAATGTTTCACGCATGTTAACTATATTGACGAAGACGTCGCGCGTTGGCTTTCGGAAGCCGGATGCTTTTCATCCCAAATCGGCGTCCAGAGCATGAACGATGAATACAAAAGAAAGAATATCAAGCGCTATGAGCGGGCATCGGATATCGAAAAAACGATACATATTATGCGCAAATTCAAGATCCATGCCAAATTCGACCACATGTTCGGACTTCCTGGGGAAGGAATTGGCGCGCAGGAAACCGCCCGGAATTTCTACGCCGAAAACCCGCCCTACAGCATTCAGACTTACTGGACAAATTATTTTCCCGGTACCGAACTTCTTGAGCAAGGCCTGGATTTAGGATTGATCACGGCGCGGGATGTCGAGAAGATCAACGAAGGTTTGAATTGCGATATTTATTCAAACAGTAATTTAAATATTGCCCCTGAGAAAATGAGGGTTTATCAAGCGTACCAGGTCATTTTCAAGCTGATCCCGAACTTGCCCCGTTCAATACGCAAAAGGCTGGATCCTGAATTCTTTGCGCGGCTTCCCGTCGGGCTATGCGTATTTATGAGTTTTACGGTCGATGTTATTATCGGCCTTGGCAAATTATCGCCGGACCACATTCTTTATGCGAAATATTACTTGCATCATATGTGGCGATTCTTCCTCAGGAAACTGGGAATAAACGCCCCGCTGACAACAAAGAGGGTAAAGGCACGGGAAAGCGGTCTTAAAAAATCCACTGTATTTGAGAGACAACGGGAAACATTAGCGATAAAATAAATACGACGAAAGATACCTTGAGCTTAAAATGAGAATCACTTTTGTAGGCATAAATTCAGAACAGCTGGGTATCAGCATGATGTCTGCCCTGGCCAAGCTGGAGGGGCATGAAGTCAAGCTTGCCTTTAGCGCGTCACTTTTTAACGATCGCCTTCAATTAACGTCGCCGTCTTTTATTTCTTCCATCTTCGACGACAGTGATATTGTCTTAAAAACGATTAAAGAACAACAGCCGGATGTCATCGCGTTCTCTCCTGTCTCCGGGACCTATCAATGGTCGCTTTCTATTGCCGAAAAATCTAAACAGTTTTGCCCTGACGCAAAGATTGTTTTTGGCGGCATTCACGCGACGGCTGTTCCCAAGAGGGTTTTGGCTCAGCCGTTTGTCGACTTTGTCTGCGTGGGGGAAGGGGATGTGGCGTTTCCGGCCATTTTGAGAGCTATTGAAAGCAGCGAAATAAGTGAGCCGATTCCTAATACCCATTTTAAATTACCCAATGGTGAAGTTGTCAAAGGCCCGCAAATTGGGTTTATTGAGGACCTGGATTCCCTGCCCGTCTATGACAAGACGATCTGGGAAGAACATTTAAGGTATCAGGATACCTATATCACGATGGTCTCGCGCGGGTGTCCTTACCGGTGCACGTTCTGTTTCAATAGTTTTGTCGCGCGGCTCCCCGAAGGGGATAAGGGCAAGTATGTGCGCTACCGGAGCATTGATCATGTACTGCATGAACTCCGTCAAGCCAAACGAAGGTATAATTTCAGAATGATCGAGTTTTTCGACGATGTTTTTACTTTAAATAAAAAGTGGTTAAAAGAGTTTCTCCCGCGGTACAAAAAAGAGATCGGTGTCTGTTACCAGATCTTTACGCATATCAAGTGTATTGATGACGATATTGCCGAATGTCTTGCCGATTCAGGATGCCGGACAGCTGAAATTGGCCTTCAGACTGTGGACGATGAATATAAACGTAAGCGGCTGAAACGCCATGAAACGTTAGAGCAGGCGGCCAGGGCTTTAGAGATCATGAAAAAATATGGCATTCATGTTAAATTTGACCATATGTTCGGTCTGCCCGGAGAGCCTATCGAAACGCAGGAAAAAGCGCGCCAGTTCTATGTCGAGCATACGCCGTATCGCGTCACAAGTTTTTGGACTAATTTTTTTCCAGGGACCGAGATGCTGCAAGAAGCCATTGATTCAAAGCTTCTTACGCCTGATGATGTCGACATTATCAATGAGGGGAAATGTTTTGATTCATTTACAGCGACGAATCGGTATATTGATTCCGCCAAAAATAAAACGTACAAAGTCTATGAAACCATATTCAGGCTGATCACCGGGCTGCCCGCGCCTTTACGTAAATGGGTAACGCCGGGGCTTTTTCAATGGATGCCTATTTGGTTGCTGTCGATGCTGACTTTAGGCGGGCATGTTGTCATAGGGATTGTTAGGCGGGATCCCGACCCGTTCTATTATTTTACTTTTTACGCGTATCATCTTTGGCGGTTTTTCTTAATCCGGTTAGGGATCAAACCGCCCCCGGCGACACGCATTCTTGATTCTAGCCCGGTTCAACTCAGAGCGCCTAAAAAGACGGGTGACAATCCAGTTGCTCAAAGAGCTTCTGTTGACACAGCGCTTTATTAACGTGAGGAAAGTAAATATGCGTACGAAATTTTCGAAATGGTTTCATAATCCATGGATCAGCTTAGGAGTCATAGGCCTGTTAACGTTTCTGGCATACAGCAATGTGTTTCATAACCCGTTCTTTATGGATGACCATGATTTTATCGTTGATTGGTCTCTCGTTCAGGACTGGAATAACATGCCTCAATTTTTCCTGGGCTATGCGCCTCCGCCGGGACAAGAAGGCGTTTTCTCACCCGTAAAAACATTGATACACGCGATTAATTATCATCTTTTTGGGCTGGACCCGTTCGGCCACCATGTCTTCGCCTTTGTTAATTATCTTTTTTCTATTGTTATAGTCTATAAGATCGGAATGTTTTTTCTCCGGGATAGACTCTCTACTTTCTTATGCGCCTTGCTGTTTGCTCTGCATCCTGTTCATATCGAATATGTATCTTCTCTGACCGGAAGCGTTGATGCGGTCGGGGTTAATTTTATGTTTGTTTCCTTTTATTTTTATATCAAGGGACAAAGTGAAGATGGAGGGCTTGATCGTAAACTCTACCTGTTATCTCTGATGTTTGCTTTAGCCGCCATTTATCTGCACGAGCTTTGTATCACATTGCCGGTGATGTTCCTTTGCTATGATGCGTGTTTCTTGTCCAAGAAAATACCCTACAGAAAGACCTTTTTAAGAACTCTTCCGTTATTTCTATTTTCAGCGTCCTATGTTCTTGCCAAATACTTAACGCTAGGGGCCATTACGCGAGGGCACTATTTGTATGACAATTTCTATTTAACAATGCTTGTTACGGTCAAGGCATGGGCGAAATATGTCTATATTAGTTTCTTTCCGGTTACGTTGACTTTTAATCACGTGATCTCTAAAGGGATCTATTCATTTGACCAGGATGACTTTGACCGTATTTCCGTCTTATCTCAATCGATTTTTGACCCGCAAGTTTTAGGCTCTCTTTTTGTGCTCGGCTGTATCGGATATTTTGGCTTCAAGAGCTTCAAAAAGAATCCTTTAATTACCTTTTGTATAGGATGGTTTTTTATCGGGGTCCTGCCGGGGGCCAATATCGTTCCCAGTGGAGTTTATTTTGCGGAAAGGTATCTTTATCCGGGATCGCTCGGGTTTTGCCTATTATTTGGATGGTCTATGAACAAACTATTCCAGAATAAAAAACGTTTCCTAAAGATCCGGGTCTCAACGATCGCGGCATTGATGACCATTATGATTACCGTTTATTGCGGTATCCGGATATGGGTCAGGAATCTCGACGGGAAGACAGAAATGGCATTGTATGAATCCGCTGTTCGCGCTAATCCAAAGAGCGCTTTAATGCGCACGGACCTCGGGATTATTTATATCCGCCATCAGTTTCCGGAAAAAGCCGTTGAAAGTTTCAAAGAGGCTCTTAAGATCAGGCTCGATGACCCTGTAATCTATTTTACAATGGCTGATGCCTATACGGTTATGGGAGAGAACGGAAAAGCAAAAGAGGCTCTCAAGAAGGCTATTGTTATAGACCCCCATTATGCCGATGCCTATTATAATCTTGCCGGGATTTGCGCTGTCTTAGGAGAAGTTTCAACTCCCTGGGAATATTTGGATAAATCGCTATATTATTATCGAGAGCAAGGGGAGAATCAAAAGGCGGATAAGTATGGAAGGCTTTTTAGAGGGTATTTTGGCGCGCCTTACTTAAGTGAAGAATAATCTAATGTCTATAGACACATCCATAATAGTTCCTATTTATAATACCGCGGAAATGATAAAAGATTCTGTCAACCAGATCACTAATACCATGGACCCGCTTAGAATGAATTATGAAATCCTATTGCGCGATGACGGGAGTACAGATGGAAGCCGGGAGGTCTTAAAGCAGGTCGCCGGCGAGTATCCCGAAGTAAAATATTTCTATAATCCATCGAATAAAGGGCTAGGGTCCACTTTACGAAAATTATTGAGGGACGCGCGGGGTGATAAAATCGTTTATTGTGATTGTGACCTTCCTTTCGGCGTTCACATTATACCGGTTTTGTTAAAGAGACTTAAGGATAATGACATTGTCGTTGCTTCAAGATACCGCGGGGCGTTGAACAGGACCCCGTTTGCGCGTAAAGCGTGCAGCCGGTTCTATTATTTTTTATGCAGGCTGTTGTTTAACATTCCGATAGCGGATATCGGTTCGGGCTCTGTGGCGATGCGCAGCCGGATCCTCGATGAGGTTCACCTAAAGGCGAACGGGTTTGATATTCACGCTGAATTTTACGTAAAGGCTTCAAAAAAAGAATTCCGGATCAAGGAAATGCCGGTTGAATTCGATACGCCGAAGCAAGGGAGTTTTCATATATGGGAACACGGCCCGGACGCGCTCATGAGGACTTTTAAGTTATATTTTGAATCGTTGAAAAACGCTTGTTGAACGGAGAGTTTTTTATTGCTGGTCGGGTAATTTCTGGCGGACTTTTTCCATGAACTTTTGCATGTTCTTGTTTTGCATGAGGTTCTGAACATTATCATTCCGCTGAATTTTCTCAGGGTCATAACTTAATACGTCATTTAAGAGTCGCGGGTCAGAGAGCATTGCCTGGATTTCTTTATCGGCGATGATGTTCTGGAGATCCATCATCAGGCCCGGGTCTGATAGGATATTCCCTTGGATTTTGTCGACTTGGCTTTTTAACTCTGCTTTCCGCAAGTTCTTACTTCCGTCTGACTGAGAGTGTTGAGAGGAGGGGGCCCGCGGAGATGTTATGCTTAGGATGTTAGCCTCCGGGATATCCACGCGGCCAAGGTCAGGGATTTCAAGCGTATAGATACCGTCTTTTAGTTGAATGACCTTGCCTTTGAGAATGGAGCCGTTTTTCAGTGTAATGATTTTCGAACTTGCGGGAGCCGCAGAAGCAAGGCTTAAAACGGATACGGTAAGGATAAATGTTAAAAGATATTTTTTCATTGGATTTATCGTTTCAGTGACCTGGTAATTTACTGTCTTTTTATTTGAGTGTACCTTATTTTTCTTGTAGAGTCAAATAATGAGGATGTATTTTCTTGAAGTCTTTTCGAAACGGAAAACAAAAAGGTCTCAACAATTATGTATCAATCAACTGATCTTCCTGTTACGAGTATCAACGCCCTGATAAGCACAATTAAGACCGATAAGCAAGTGCGATGGTGGTTCGTCTGCCTTCTACTACAGCGGGCCCTTAAAGAGGAGCTTTCACAAAACAAGGAGGCCGGAGCATTATACAAAAAGTTCAGAAGTATTCTTTGTCTGGAGAAGGTGATATTCTTTCTTCTTTTGATCGTCTTTTTACTTGTTATTGTGACCCGGCAATTTCAATACAGTTTTTTGCCTGTTATCTTCTTTGTGATCAGCGTCTTTCTTCAAGTAAGAAAGCGGCAATATATTGTTAAAGTCTGCACCTTTCTGCTGAAGCGCGATTTTGATAGATCATTATTCGCGCGAAAGACCCTTTACCAGATCGGGGAATTTTATGGGCGGAAATATAATGTGGTCTCTTTAGTGAATACGGTTACGTCGGTTGATAATATGACGCGAAAAGCCGTTTTCTACACGATTATTTTCGCGACTTTTATTTATCCGTTAAGTTTCTGGCAAATAGGCTTTTCGGTTCTTGCCGCGTATTATATATTCTACGGGATTGCAAGCGCGATCTTTGTTTATAAACGGGCTAAATAAACCCGAGGATGTTTATGACAATTAAGCACAATAAGATATATCCGATTTTTGAGGTTGTGAAAAGGAACAGAAGGGAAATGAAGGGGTAGAGTTTTGCGAGGATAAAGTTATTCATGCGCGGATGATTGAAAACAAGAGTTTGGCCGCCGTAATGGCGCCAGTTTAAATTAGAAATACGGTCTTCGCGAACGGAATCATAATAAAATTGTGATCCCGGGAAGGGGGTTAAGATCGACAAAGCAGTAGCGAACGGGTTGATCGAAAAACAGAATTTCCAGAATTTATAAAGATGCTTGAACGTATCCGATTTAAACCCAAAGATATAATGCGCTTTGATGGTAATACCCATTTTTTTAACTTCTTTAGCATACTCTTTGTAGTGATCGACTAGGGCCAGCTTCCCGCCTTGAGCTTTTTCAAAGGATCCTTCCGATATTTCGAATCCAAATAAAAGAAATGTGCAGCCGCTTTCCTTGGCGAGGAGCAGCGTGTCCTTGTTTTTTGCGATATCGATTGAGCAGGAAGTTGCCCACTTAATTTTTAAGGGCTTAAGTGCGCAAAATAATTTCTTGGTATAAGCAGGGTCGCTATAAATGTTGTTATCGATAAAAAGGACATGAGAATATTTCTCTTTAACTTTCTTAACCAGCTCAATGAGATTGGATATTTTTTGTTTGCGCAAGCTTCCTTGGCTTAAAGAAGGCACGGTGCAGAAATAACATTTAAATTTGCACCCCCTGGATGTTTCCAGGAAGTCCTTGATGATTTCAGGGGGAGAGTTAAGAAGTTCCTGATAGACCAGTTCGTGGCAATTTTCTGCGGGCATGCCCGTATATTTTTCTTGTAAAGTGCCGTTCTCGTAGTCTTCCATGACTTGCGGCCAGACATTTTCTGCTTCGCCGCAAACAACACTATCGCAGTACTCTAATGCCTCATCGGGAAAATAAGTGACGTGGGGGCCGCCGAGGATGACTTTCGATCCTCGCCGCCTAAATTCCTGCGCGATACGATACGTATCGATGCTATTAGATGTAAAACACGTCATGGCAACCAGTTTGCCGGGCGCGTAATAATGGTCTTTCCAGAAGATACGGTTGAATTCACGGAATTTATAGCCTTTGGGTGTTAAAGCCTTAATAACGACAAAAACCGGCGGGTACATGCGCAGCAATACCGAAGAAAGATGGAAAGCTATTCCGCCGCCAGGAGAATTGATTAAATAAATCTCTTTTTCATGCTCAAATTTGCTTTGTACTTCAGGATATTGTTCCAGGGCTAAATTCACAAAGTAAATATAAATAAGAAGGCTGATGTAGCTGTAAATGAATTTTGTAATACGGGATAATTCAAAGTTTGGGATCCGGAGAATAGAGGGGAGATGAAAAACGAGAAGCCCGGCGATAAAAAGGGCCAGCATGGTCATTAATACGGGAAGAGGTATAGGTATTCTCCGCGATCTTAACCCTAAGGGCTTAATATATTTATCCCGTATGATCATTAAGGATAGTATGAATAAAAGCAGGGGGTTGATAGAGGCAAAAAATGAGAAGGCGTCTATTCTCACGCCGAAAGAGTTATTCGTTATAATGGAGAAATAAAATAATAGGGGAATGATGGTTAAGGCGGAATAATATTTCCAATATTTTTTCGCGTTTATTTTCAAACGTTTAAATTCTAAAGTTATTTTTTCTCCGCTGATGAGCTCAACGAGCGTTCCGTATATCCCGCCATATATGAAAATTTTCAACGGAAGAATAAAGACAATAGCCGGAATTTCCCAGTTCAAGTAGACCAGCCGGGTGAAAATAACGTTTGGGATATAGGCGGCTAATACGAGAATAAGGGAGGAATTCAAGATTGCCAGTGATTTTTTAATCGGAGCCATCGGATTTTCCGTGTTGTTAAAAAGGTGCCGGGCTATGTTTCAATAATAGTTATTTTATCATAAACTTCTATCAGCGCGCACTAAGTTTGTCGGCAAAGTTTCTATTGTTTTGAAAGAGAGCGCACTTGCTTTAGAGCGGGTTTTTTGGCTCGGGTGTTTTCTTTCTTAAACGGATGAGCCGGTTATGGAATATCTTTTGTTTTAGATCCCCTCTATGCCAATCTTCATAGAGTTTTTTCCCAACGACCTCTAAGTGATAATTGTTTTCTATCAGTGAAGAAAATTTCTTTTCGGGATTATAAGCGTAAAGTCCGACGGAGGTTGTGTAGACCGGAATGTTATCCTCTAAAAGAACATCAAGTTCTTGTTTGAAGTCGTTCAAGGCCTCATCCTCTAAGGAATGGAAACCCATCGGACGGACTAAGATGTTAAGGCCTCCATAGTAGTTGTAGAACAAGCGGTCGTCCGAAGTGATAAAATACGCGTTCTTACCGATTGTTTGTGATGTCCATTTTGCATAATCGGGTAATAAGGCGTAAGCATGACGGGTATATAAAAGAGGGAATATGGATGTAAATATTAAATAGAGGATAGTACAGTAGATCGCTGTTGATATTAAACGGAATGGTGAATTAATATTCATGAGCTTCGCGAACATATATCCCTGCGCGAGAATTAAGGGAGGTAAAATGAATGCTAAAAATCGGGGAACAGTCGTGTGCAAATTGCCGTAAAAGAAAAGAGGGATGCCTATCCATAACAGGAAAAAGAAAAGAATCCGGGGAGATTTTTTTCCAATGAAGATAAGGCCTATTATCGAGATTGCGAACCCAATTTCGGTAAAGGTTTTAAAAAGGAAGATAAAGCTTACCGCGAGTGACCGGGAGAAAACCCCTCTAAAATTACCGGGTATTCCTTGCCGCCAAAACCAAGCGACATTAGACATGTAATGGGGATGGTGTTCCTTGTTGAGATAGGGAAGGTGGAACATAACGATGGCAGTCAGGGCTATTGCCCAAAATGTGAATAAATTCCCAAAGATCTCCTTTTTTGCTGAATTCCGGTTCTCTTTATTCGTCCCAAACGCGCAAAGGAAGCTAAGAGGGATGGTCATTAGGACCATGTCTTGCAGGCGGGCAGCGCCCATTAAGCCGATAAAAATACTGCTTATAAATAAGAATTTCCTTCGGTGTGTTTCTGCGAAACATAAAAGATAGTATAAACCGGTTAAAAGGAAAAATATACTTGGGGTATGGCTCTTCCCGTATATGGATATGCCCAGAAAGATAGGGGTGACCGAGAATATGAGCGAACTTAAGAACGCGGCTAAACGGCCGAAGAGTTTATTGGAAATCGCGTATAAAACCGGGATGCACAAGGCGCTAAAAACCACGCTCATGAGGTTGACGGCAACAACAGGATCGTTCTGGAAAAAGATTCTTGAGAGAAAAATAAAAAAAGCTCCGAAAAGGACGGTAATGGGATAACCTGTGCCGAATAGGCTTTGCAAAGAGAGTGTATTTAAAGATTTTTCTGCGAGAATAGCTAAACTTAGACAGTCAAGGTGATAAGGGCCTTTGCTAATTAAGGATAAGCGGAGTAGAAAACTAAAAAAAAACAATATAAAGGGAATCAAATAGGATGTGGTCTTACGGGTGGACATAGGAGTTCTTAAAAAAGAGTGCCGAAGGTGGGAATCGAACCCACATGACCTCGCGGCCGCTGGATTTTGAATCCAGTGCGTCTACACTTACTTTCCTTATGATAATGGTGCTGGAGGAGGGAGTCGAACCCTCATGACCTCACGGCCGCTGGATTTTGAATCCAGTGCGTCTACCAGTTTCACCACTCCAGCACTAGAAATGTTTGGAAGAAGTGAGTGTTGCGCCGATTTCCTCTAAATATATTATTAAGGAAAATAGGGCTATCAGTTTCACCACTTCGGCATAAAATTTACGGCATTCATTTATGAAAGATCTGCTTAATACCGGGTTTATTGAGATAGGCAATAATAAACCCGTGATAAATAATGGAGGCGGTATTCTTTATTGGGCCTGGAACGGCTGTTTCCAAGGCTCCGTTGAGGTGAATCACGTTCATAAAAATAAGGATCTTGCTCAATATGATCACGGAAGAGAAATATAATAAAAGCAGATAAGCTTCTTTCCTGAATTTAAGAAGCCCCATACCAAGTAAGGTCGAAATGATGCCGGCAATGATAACAAAGTAAAAAACACCGAAAGACTTATCATTTTGAGATAGAACGACGGTGATAATATTGCCTAAGAGCGTGCTGCCGCCAATACAGATTTCAATGATCCCGATTGTGAGAACCATGCGGTAGTGTTTCATTCTTCTCCGCTCAAAAATTTTCATGTTTGAGCTTCGAAGGAACAAGTCCTTGAGCTCTTGGTTTATTCTACGAAGCCAAAGGCGAAGTCTTGAACCGGGAGGTTCAGGACGGAAGCGCTTTGGCGAAGTAGAATGGAGCTAAGGAGGATCGAACTCCTGACCTCTTGCATGCCATGCAAGCGCTCTCCCAGCTGAGCTATAGCCCCAGATTACAATAATTAACCAATTCCATAACTGTCTGGATTAGCCTATTGCAACATACTGTCATCCCCGCGAACAGGCTGGGTCACATAAATGTTCCTTTTAGTCGAACTGCCCGAAAAATCTTGTGTCAATATAGCATTGCCGACTATGCTTGTCAATGATTCTGCTTCGCTCATACCTCACGGTTTGCCATGGAATCACCACATAAGCAGAATCAATTCCTTCGAAGCCAAACACGAAAGTAGTTTGGCGAAGAAGAATGAGCTTCGCGGGAATGGGCTTACCGCTGAGAAATTCCATTAAGATGCTGCTTCACTGCACGCGGTGGAAATCCTTCATTTGGAATCAAATAGGCCCTGCAGGTCCCCTGATTCTATGTAAACCATTTCTTGAATTCAGGTTGACAATAAAATCATAGGGAGTTAATATTTAGGAGATTTCATAAGTGTCCAAATTAGCCATTACAATATACTGTCATCCCCGCGAAAACGGGGATCTACGATGACAAAAGTCCTAGATTCCCGCTTTCGCGGGAATGACAAATTAGTTTACAGCTTTATATCTCAAAACAGTTCTACCGTCGATAAATATCTTTTAATTTGGACAGGCATGAGGAGATTTCTAAAATAATGAAGGAATTTTATGAAAAGAATTTATCTTGATCACGCGGAATAAAATCATCCATTTCTTAAAAACAGCTGAAGGGTATCTTTCTGGAGAGGAGATCAGCCGTCATATAAAGATCAGCCGCGCCGGTATTTGGAAATATATGCAAGAACTGCGTGAAGATGGTTATGATATCGTCGCGGTTCCGCATTTGGGCTACCGGTTGATATCATCTCCCGACAAACTTCTCCCCGCGGAGATTCAGTTTGAATTAGGAACAAAGATCCTCGGAAAAGATATACGGTATTTTGATTCCATTGCATCGACCATGGATGCGGCTTTTCAGCTTGGTGTCGAGGGGGTTGGCGAAGGAACGGTTGTGTGTGCCGAAAGCCAAACAAAGGGGAAAGGGCGCTTGGGGCGCAATTGGGCCTCACCTAAGGGCAAAGGCATTTATATGTCAGTGATTTTGCGTCCCGCGTTGACGCCTGCTGATCTAACCCAACTGACTTTGCTCGGTGCGGTTGCTGTTTGTGAGGCGGTCGGAAAGTTTTGCGACGTACCGGCAAAGATCAAATGGCCTAATGATATTCTTGTAAACAATAAGAAACTTGCCGGTATCTTGACGGAGTCAAGCGCTGAGATGGACCGTGTGCGGTTTGTTGTCGTTGGAATAGGGGTCAATGTCAGTACGCCTTTAAGCCAGATGCCGCCGCATTCGACTTCGATAAAGAATGAAACAGGAAAGAAAGTTTCTCGCGTTGTTTTGATGCGGGAGATCTTACGGTCGCTGGAGAGCTGGTATATGACTTTAGGAGGGAACGGATTCGCATCAGTGATCACAAGATGGAAAGAGCTCTCCTCGACATTAGGCCGGCATATTCGTTTGGTTGATCCAAGCGGTAATGTTGAAGGCGAGGCGATTGACTTGGATGAATACGGCGGCTTGATCATTCGCGGGGAAAATGGATTGAAGGTTAAAAGAATGAGCGGAGATGTTGTTCAGATAGAGTAAGGGGCCATGAGTCAGGCGACGAAAATATTTCTGGATAAGACGTTAACGGACCTCAATGATAGCGGGCTTAAGAGAGAATTGCGACGGCTTTCCGGGGCGCAGGGACGGGAAATTGTTATTGAAGGCAGGAAGGTTTTGAATTTCTGCTCAAATAATTATTTAGGCCTTGCCGATGACGCGCGTTTGGGACGGGCGGCGGCCGAATGTGTCGAACGGGAAGGCTTTGGGGCCGGCGCCTCAAGACTTGTTTGCGGAAACATGTCTTCTCATCAGAGATTGGAAGAGGGGATTGCCGAATTTAAAGGCGCAGAAAAGTGTCTTATTTTCAGCACCGGATACATGGCGAATGTCGGGATCATTTCAAGCATTTTCGGACGCGATGATATCATTTTCTCGGACCGGTTAAACCATGCCTCGATTGTCGATGGCATATCTTTAAGCCAGGCCCGATGCCAGCGTTATGGCCATCGGGATATGGACGCGCTTGAGGAGATGCTTAAACCTTCGGGCTCTTTTCGTAAACGCGGGATCATTACCGATAGTGTTTTCAGTATGGACGGGGATATTGCGCCGCTTGATCAAATTGTCACTTTAGCCGGGAAATACAATTGTTTGGTGATGATTGATGAAGCGCATGCCTTGGGTGTTATGGGAGAAAAAGGGAAAGGACTCGCCGAGCATTTCGGAGTTGAATCAAAAATGGATATTCAAATGGGCACATTGTCAAAGGCCGCCGGTTCATTCGGCGCGTATTGCTGCGGTTCGAATGAGCTTGTTTCTTTTTTGATCAATAAGGCGAGAAGTTTTATTTATACGACGGGAATGCCTCCGTCTGTCGCGGCCGCTTCTCTTGCCGCGATCGGGATCATTGAAAAGGAGCCCGGCCGGAGGGGGCAACTCTGGAAGAATACCCGTTACATGCGGCAAGCATTTAAACACATGGGGTTTGATACGATGGATTCACAGGCGCCGATTATTCCTATCTTATTAAAAGATTCTAATACGGCTCTTGAAGTTTCGAGGCGCTTATTCGAGGAGGGTATTTTTATAACAGCGATCCGGCCGCCGACGGTTCCTCAAAATACGGCACGGCTGCGTTTAACCGTAATGGCAACACATACACAAAGGGATTTGGATTTTGCCTTGCAACAATTTAAAAAAATAGGAAAGGAATTATGCCTCATTTAGAAGCGCAAAGCGGAATTCAGTGGCACTATGATATTGAAGGAGAAGGCGACCATCTTTTGTTTATCCATGGATGGGGAGTGGATAAACGGATCTGGCGTCAACAGTCGAAGTTCTTCTCGCAATATTATAAAGTGATGACCGTGGACCTGCCCGGCCACGGCAAGAGCAGTTGGGAGAAAGTTGAGCTTGATGTCATGGTCACAGATCTTAAATTTCTTCTGGAGAGCAGGCAATTCAATGATATGGCCATTGTTGGCAGTTCTTTAGGCGGATTGGTTGCGCTGAAATTATACGAAATATTTCCGGAGTGTATCGCTCGTATGATCTTTGTCGGATCGATGCCGAAATTCTCTAAGTCCGAAGATTATCCTCATGGCCTTGATGTCGAGAAAATGCGCAAGCTGGGAAGCCAGCTTCAAAGTGATTACCCCTCTGTTGTGAATGTTTTTTTCCGGTCGTTATTCACGAGACAGGAACGCCAAACCCGGCGGTTCAAATGGCTTCAAAAATTCCGCCAGACGGATGACGTGCCGATGAGACAGGCCTTATCGGACTATTTAGATATTTTGGAAAAGGAAGACCTGAGGGAGGTTTTAAAAAAGGTGCGTGTTCCCGTGCAGTTTATCAACGGCCGGGAAGATGAAATTTGCAATAAGGAAACGGTCGCTTTTTTAAAGGAATTATCTCCAGGGTCGCGGTTTGATTTTTTCGAGCAATGCGGGCATTTTCCTTTCTTGAGCAAACCGCATGAATTCAACCAAGTCATGGCGGATTTTTTAGGGGGGGCGACATTATAAATGCTATCAACTGTTATTGATCAGGAAGTCTGCAGAGGTTTTTCTAACGCTGCTTTTCGCTATGATAGGCTGACGGACCTGCACAAGGAAATCGGCACGAAGTTAATGGCGCGATTGGAATGTGTTGAGGACTTTCAGACCCTCCTGGATGTCGGAATGGGGACCGGTTGGTTCACGAATCAGCTTAAAAATTCTTTTCCCGACGCTGTCGTTGTCGGTTTGGACTTTGCTCCGGGAATGGTCGCCTGCGCACGGCAAAAAAAGGGCAAAATGATAATCGTTCAAGCTGATGCCGCGCGCCTGCCGTTTAAGGAGGGAGTCTTTGATGTTATTACCTCAAACTTGGCTTACCAGTGGGTTGAAGATCTGTCGCGCGCCTTCAAACTTTGCCGCTCACGCCTGAGGGGAAGGGGCGGTTTGTATTTGACGATGTTCGGGCGGCACACATTCTACGAATTGTTTACAGCTCTGGACGCGCGTGTGACGGGCAAGGACGGTTTGACAATACGGCGGCTTGCCGATGAACAACAAGTAACTGAGGCGCTTGCGAGTGCCGGCTTCCGTAGCAGGAAAGTGCGGGCCGAACAGATTCAAGTTCGTTTCCCCGACATGATGCATTTAATTAAGTGGATCAAAGATATTGGGGCCAATGCTTTGCCGAGGGATATTTATATGGGAAGGGATTTGCTTCTTAGGGCGAATGAATATTACAATCAACATTTCAAAGATGCCGCCGGCGTTTACGCTACGTTTGAAGTGATATGGGTTGAGGCAAGGCGATGAAGAACAAAGGGGTCTTTATAACAGGCACGGACACAGGCATTGGTAAAACAGTAGCCACTTTAGCTCTGGGCACCTTGCTTCAGGAGCGGGGAATCGACGTCGGTGTGATGAAGCCGGTTCAATGCGCCGGTGATGACGCGCAATTCTTGAAGGAATCATTACATCTAAAAGATTCTCTTAAACGAATGAATCCCTATTACGCGCCGGAGCCTTTATCTCCCCATCTTGCATTTGCCCGCCAAAAGAGATCCATTAACATTAACAGTATAAAGAAGGCTTATCAGAAGCTGGCTTCTGGCCACGATCTTATGCTTGTTGAAGGCGCCGGGGGGTTAATGGTGCCTTTGAAAAGGGATTATCTGGTGGCGGACTTGATCAAAGACCTCAACCTCGACGTTGTCATTGTCGCGCCATTGGGCTTAGGGGCGATTAACCATACTCTCCTGACGATCCGCCAAACCGAGGAAATGGGGTTGAATATTGTAGGGGTTCTATTTAATCAGACGAAAAAAGAAAAAGGCGGAATTCCTGAGGCGACGAATCCTGATGTGATCAGAAAATACGGGAAGGTAAAGATCCTCGGGAGCATTCCTTATCTGAAAAATATTCAGCCAGAGGCAATACGGAAAATATGTAAACCCAAAATGGATATCCATTATTTGATGCCCAATACGGCTTTGCGCCGTAATCGTGTTCAACGGTTCGTTGACGGGGATAAAAAATATCTCTGGCATCCTTTTACACAAATGCAGGATTGGCTTGATGAAGAGCCGCTGGTGATCGACCAGGCGCGCGGCGCTTATTTAAGGGATACGAGAGGAAACTATTATCTGGACGGTGTCTCAAGTCTTTGGGTCAATGTCCATGGCCATGGCCATAAATTGATCGACCGGGCGGTTAAATCCCAAGTTAATCGACTGAGCCATTCGACATTGCTGGGCCTTTCCAACGCGCCGGCCATTGAGCTGGCTGAACAATTAGTGGCGATCGCGCCGAAGGGGCTAAGCAAAGTCTTTTATTCCGATAATGGGTCAACGTCCGTCGAGATCGCCATAAAGATGGCGTATCAATACTGGCAGAATACCGGGCGCAAGCAGAAGAAAGATATTGTCCATTTAGCGAATTCTTATCACGGGGATACGCTTGGGAGCGTCAGTATCGGGGGGATCGATCTTTTTCACAAGGTGTACCGCAACCTTATTTTTAAGACGATCTCTTTGGATTTTCCCGATTGTTACCGCGCGCCGCAAGGGGAGTCCTATCCGGATCATGCGTTTAAATTTATTAAGAAGTTTGAGCGGATGCTTAAAGACAAGCACAAGACCATTGCTGCTTTTGTCGTTGAGCCGATCGTGCAGGGAGCCGCGGGAATGATCATGTGGCCCCGGGGCGTGCTAAAGAAAATGCGTGATCTTTGCAAGAAATATGAGGTGATCTTCATTGTTGATGAAGTCGCGACCGGTTTTGGGCGGACAGGCAAGATGTTCGCCTGTGAACATGAAGACGTTTCGCCGGATATTTTATGTTTAGCGAAAAGCATCACAGGAGGCTATTTGCCGCTAGCGGCAACGTTAACAACAAAGAAGATCTTTGACGGATTTTGTTTTGATTACAAGAATCAAAAGACTTTCTTTCACGGGCATACTTACACGGGAAATCCTTTGTGTTGCGCTTCCGGCTTGGCCAATCTCAAGGTTTTTAAGAAAGAAAAAGTATTGAAGAAGCTACAGCCTAAAATAAAATTCTTAGAAGCCAGGCTTAAAGATTTCTATGATCTTCCCCAGGCCGGAGATGTCCGCCAGCGCGGTTTTATGGTCGGTATTGAACTGGTGAAAGACCGTGATACCAAAGAGCCGTATCCTTGGGAAGAAGAGACCGGCGCGCGCGTCTGCCGGGAAGCAAGAAGGAAAGGGGTTATTCTGAGGCCTCTAGGCAATGTGATCGTGCTTATGCCGCCGCTGTCTATAACATTTAAGGAATTAGAAAAACTTTTGGATGTGACTTATTGGGCCATTGGAAAAGTGACGGGAACGAATGGCTAGCCAAGATAAACAGATCAATAAAGGTAAAAAAGTTTTTGTGGCGATGAGCGGCGGCGTCGATTCTTCCGTGACGGCTGTTCTTATGAAGGAACAGGGATATGATGTGACCGGCGTTACGATGTGTTTCAGCGTTGCGCGTCCCGACAGCCAAAAGCCATCCTGCGGTGGTGTCGACGGCATTACGGATGCACAGCGCGTCGCGCAAGTCCTTGATATCCCGCATTACGTTCTGGATTTTGCAAAAGATATCAAGATCCACGTGATCGATAATTTTACAAATGAATATTTAAACGGGCGAACACCTAACCCGTGCGTGCGATGTAATCAATATTTGAAATTCGGGGCTCTTTATGAGAAGGTCATGTCGTTGGGCGCGGACTTCCTGGCGACGGGTCATTATGCGAAAATTCATTATGATTCTAAGGCGGCCCGTTATGAGATAAAAAAAGCGCAAGACCTTCAAAAAGACCAATCTTATTTTCTTTACAGTATCAATAAAGAAATCCTCCCAAAAATTTTATTTCCTTTAGGGGATAAACTTAAGAATGAGGTCCGTGAACTGGCGCGGAAATATCAGCTGAATGTTGCGCGGAAGCGTGAAAGTCAGGATATTTGTTTTGTTCCTGATACAGGATACAAGAGTTTCATCTGTGACCGTCTGGGGAATAGCGTTTTTGAACCGGGACATTTTAAAAATTATAAAGGGGAGATCGTTGGAGAGCATAAGGGAATTTTCAATTATACGATAGGGCAGAGGGATCAGTTAGGTATTGCCCTCGGGACCCCTGTTTATGTTTATAAAATCGATAAGCGGACCAATACAGTGTATATCGGCCCCCAAGAGTGCCTCTATGCTCAAGGCCTGACGGCCAATCAATTCAATCCGGTTAGCATGAATATTCCAACTGAAACTATGGAAGTTTACGCGCGAATCCGTTACAATGCTCGTGAGGTAAAGGGTTTTCTCACTCACCTGGGGGGCGACAGGATCCGGGTTGAGTTTGCGCGGCCCCAGCAGTCAGTGACTCCGGGACAATCGGTTGTATTATATCATGATGATGTCCTGCTTGCTGGCGCGGTGATCGAAGAGACTATTTAAAATACACATTCTGTAGAAATCCAATATTAAAATATTTTGGCAAAAGGATAAGAAAGGAAGCGGAAGGACATGGAAATTAAACTCGATCGTCAATATTTAAAGGGATATATAGAAGATAAAGATTATACGCAGCTTCTTCCTGAAATTCAAGAAGCCCATGACAACTTGGAGAAAAAGACCGGGAAAGGAGCTGAATTTACCGGATGGCTTGACCTGCCGCACCGCATCAAAGATTCTTTTTTGGATGAGCTCGTGGAGTTAGGGGAAGAGATACGGGCGAATTCGGATTGCTTATTAAGTATCGGGATCGGAGGATCGTATGTCGGGATCCATGCTTCGCTGGAGTTCCTTATTGCTGAGCAAAAACTTCCTGTCCATTATGCTGGGCACAACTTAAGTTCCGGATATTTATACCATCTTTTAAAGCGTTTGGAAGATAAGGATGTCACTGTAGTGGTGATATCAAAATCAGGAACGACCACAGAACCCGCCTTGGCTTTTCGCATTGTTAAAAAATTTATGGAAGAAAAATATACTTCCGCAGAGCTTAAGAAGAGGATCATTTGTATTACCGATGCTGAAAGAGGGGCCCTTAGGACGATTGCCGATAAGGAAGGATACCGGAGCTTTTCGATCAACAATGATGTGGGCGGAAGATTTTCGATCATGACACCGGCGGGGTTGGTGCCTTTGGCTATTGCCGGTATTGATATCAAGGCGCTTATTCAGGGTGCGCGCAAAGCCCAGATGTATTGCTCGAAGATGGACCTTAAGAAGAACATTGCGTATCAATACGCGGCGGCGCGGTCTATTCTCTATAGGCAAAATAAGACGATCGAAGTGTTGTCTACATTTTATCAGAGGCTGTCTTATGTGGAGGAATGGTGGAAACAGCTTTTTGGGGAAAGCGAAGGCAAAGACGGGAAAGGTATTTTTCCGACATCGCTGAGCTTTACGACTGATTTGCATTCAATGGGTCAACTCATACAGGAAGGGGCCCGGAATATGTTTGAAACCTTTCTCCTGGTCGACCGGACAGGTCACGGGGTTGTTATTCCAAGCGATAATGAGAATCTGGATAATTTTAATTGTGTCGCAGGACAAGACTTGGATTATGTCAATCGGCAAGCGCACAAAGCGACCGCTAAGGCTCATTATGACGGTGGCGTACCCAATATGACCATTACCATTCCTCATTTTGACGCCCATTCCCTTGGGCAGCTATATTATTTCTTTGAGAAGGCGGTAGCTATTAAGGGCTATCTTCTCGGAGTCAATCCTTTCGACCAGCCTGGAGTTGAGGCTTATAAGACGAATATGTTTGATCTGCTGGGAAGGGAGTAGGGAGAAACTAAAGCTCTCTTCTGGAAATATAGAATGATTGATAATGAAGTCTCATTCTCTCCAGCCTATGGCTTCCGGGGATGTTTCGGTCTCTATCTAAGTATCCGGAATAGCTAATATTAGTTTTTCTTTGACGTGCGCCCTCAGGGCCAATTTTGCCCCTGAGGATGTAAAGTCCTTTTCTGGAAATATGGATTTTGATCAAAGGAAGGACATTACACAAAAACGGCACCCAATTTTAGGGCGCCGTTCCTATAAGGTGATAGGCCTCGTGATGCTTTCGCTATCAACACTATCCTCCTGTTAAGGTAAGTATGCCATAATAAGACGGATATGGCAAATTTTCGGGTCTTTTCGGGTCTTTTTCGAGTCTTTTTGGCGATAAGAAGTCCAAGGAAATGGTATTTATCCCAGATTTTTCATTAAAAATGGCAATCTGGGATTAACCGCACCTTTTCTCGATAGAAAACTCATTGGAGCTGCCGATTTTGATTGGAATATCTTTTTTCAGGTTTTTACGTCGAGAAAGATGTTCCAATCAAAATCTCGGTTTATCCTTGTTTTAAAGGTGGATAACAGATAGAATAAAACAACTCAATCATTGTGGTGAAACAATTCATTTTAAGGGAAAAATGTCCGGGTTTATTAATAATTTTCGACAAAATATTATGTCAATGGTTTATCCGCAGGGGCATGAGGATGCCAGAGAAAGGCCTCAATCTAATGATACAATAGACAACCTTATTGCATTAGGAGTCTTATTGTGGGTTGTTGCCCAAGCCGATGAGAAATTCTTGCCTGAGGAAAAGACGAAGATTGAAGATGTTTTAAGCTCTTACGGGGAGATATCAGAAGAAGATATGCCTGTTGTTTTAAGGGCGGTTGAAGAGGCATCGATCAGTCGTATTGACCTCTACGCCTTTACCAGTGAAATTGGGAAAAATCTTACCTTTAAGGCAAAGATCGGTATTATTGAGAACTTATTCCGTGTTGCTTGTATAGATCAAGACTTGGATCATGAAGAACTGGAAGCTATTCGTAAGATTTCGGGGCTTCTTCGTATAGACCATAAAGACTTTATTGACGTGAAGATAAAAGTAAAAAAAGAGTTCGGGTTAGATACAGCCGGATTATAAAGGGAGGAACTAGTTATGGGGCATATCGGGATAACTGAGGTCATTCTTATTGTTCTGGCGATCATTGTTTTGTTCGGAGCAAAAAAATTACCTGAAATTGGAAGCGCGTTAGGAAAAGCTATTCGAGAATTCAGGAAAGCCGGTAAAGATATTGAAGACGAAGTCAAAAGCGACGTTGAAGATAAGGACAATGGACAAAAGTCTTGAGAATTTTCTTTTCTCTGTCCATTATAAAGTAGTCAGGTAACAACTCGTTGTCTTATGGCCACTAAAAGATTCACGACATTTGAAGGGGTTTTTACTCCGTGCCTTTTAAGTATCCTGGGCGTTATTATGTACCTGCGTTTGGGATTCGTTGTTGGCAGCATCGGATTGGGAGGCGCTTTACTTGTTATTGTTTTTGCGAACCTGATTACTTTAGCGACGGCTCTTTCGATGTCGAGCGTTGTGACAAATATCCGCATTGGTGCGGGAGGGGCCTATTCGATTATTACCAAGTCGCTCGGGCTTGAAGCCGGGGGCGCAATTGGTATTCCTTTATATATTTCCCAGGCGATCTCCATTGCCTTTTATGTGACAGGTTTTGCAGAATGTTGGTACTTCATTTTTCCGCGGCACGATATCCTCCTGGTTTCTCTTCTAGTTTGGTTCTTGATCCTGATCGTTTCTTATACGAGCACGAAGCTTGCTTTTCGCATTCAGTATGTCGTTATGGCATTTATTGGGGCCTCTATTTTGTCGATCATGTTAGGAAAGGGGGCAGAAGCGCACGCGGTTGCCGTCTGGGATCAGTTTTCAGTAAAGAATTTTTGGGTTGCCTTCGCGATCTTTTTCCCGGCGGTTACGGGTATTCTTACCGGAGCGTCTATGTCCGGCGAATTAAAGGATCCTAAAATAAGCATCCCCAAAGGGACCCTTTGGGCCATTGCTGTAAGTTTTGTCATATACACCGCATTAACATTCTGGTTTGCTAAACAAGTTCCTCTAGCCGAATTAAGGATCAATACCAAAATTGCTGTTGATCTGGGCCGGTGGCACTGGCTTGTTATCGCCGGGATCATGGGGGCGACCCTTTCTTCGGCTTTAGCCATGACGGTAGGCAGCCCGCGTATTTTAATGGCTCTTGGCAAACATTCAATCTTGCCGTTCTCTTCGGTTTTTAGCCGTGTTAGCAAGCGCGGTGAACCGACAGCCGCGATCCTCTTTACGGCTCTCGTTTCTTTAATT
>JAGLQN010000215.1 GCA_023136835.1 Candidatus Omnitrophota bacterium
GACTTGTCCCGCTTTTTGGGAGTGTCGGATGTATCATGACGATGTTTCTGATCAATGCTAAGTTCAGCATTATTGCTATCTTAGTTATCATTGGCATGTATTTCTTTTTGCTAAAAAAAACATCATCGGTATACGCTCCAGATGTGCGCAGCGGTTTGTTGGTTTATTTGGCGGAGCGTTTTGCTAAAGTAGCCAGCCGTCTCCCGTATTATCCCAAGATCTGGAAGCCGAATCTTCTGGTGTCGGTAAAGGATATGGATATCTTCTCGCGCGCGCTTCCTCTTATACAATCAATTGTTTCTCCCTCGGGGCGTATTACGGCATTTAAGATTCTCACGCAGTCTGAAAAGGATTTAAAGGAAGGTTTCCAGGAGCAATTGGCGTCTAGCGTTCTTCCTCTTAAGGAAAAGAACATCTTTGTTGAAACCGGTATTGTTGAAGCTTCGGAAGCTTTATCCGGAACGATTACGATCATGCAGACGGTCAACAATATGTTTTTTCCGCCCAACACTCTTTTTTACATCTTGGATAGGGGAGAGGGAACACAAGCTTCTTTTGCGGGGCAGGGTATTATTAAGGAAGCTTCCAGTGAAGGATTAGGGATCATTGTTTTGAAATGTAATGAAAAAGTCGGCATGAGCCAAGAACGGATCGTTAATCTTTGGATACGGCGCCAGAGCCCTAATATCAATTTAGCCATTTTGATCGCGCTTCAGCTTGAGAAAAATTGGCAGGGAATCGTCCGGCTTATTCAGGTTGTTGACCATGAGGGCGAGCGGGAAGAGGCTTGTTCCTATTTATTAAAACTGAAGAATTTAATGCGCATGTCGCCCGAGGTGGATGTTGCGGTTATGGCCGGGCGTTTTAAAGATGTTCTAAAGGAAGCTCCGCTTGCTGATATTAATATTTTTGGAATGGGAGAAGACCCGGACATCGCTATGATTTATGAAGTTGCTGATTGCGTCCAGACGTCGGTTCTTTTTTTGAGAGATTCAAAACACGAAAGCGCTCTGGCCTAGGCCATTGGCGTCTTTGATT
>JAGLQN010000216.1 GCA_023136835.1 Candidatus Omnitrophota bacterium
TATTGCTGCCATGGGACTCGCACCACCAGAAATAGTACCCCCCGATGAAATACCCCCAACAATTGCCGGACAAGAAACAGGAGCATTCACCCTGTCACTTGCTAACCTGGCCGGAACGAGTGTAGGAACAGATGCAACCATAAAAGTTTACTTGACCAGTCCTGATGTATACACTGACGTGTATGAAGCATATGATGCCATAGACAGACAAGGCAGACTTGTTGACCCATACGACCCTAACATCAATGCAGGTTCTAAGAGATCAACACCAACTGATGGAGATGTTTCCTTTACTGTTACATCCAAGGAGTATAACGCTGGTAGCGATGTGAACACAGGATCAGATTTCGGTATTGTCATCATTGACGATGGCGTATTGATCGGCGACTATAACCCAGAGGTTGGGAAAGTCAAAATCAATGCAAGGCTGAATGACGAACTGACAGTAATTGCTACAGTTGTGGAAGGAGTAGCTGGATTTATGGGTAGTGAAGTTGAGCTCGCTCCCAGAGGTAATATCTCATTCTACGATACTCTGTCTGGCGATGACAACATGGCATCTTACGAGCTTGATACAAGCGATAATGAAACCATAGAAGATCAGGATTTCGACCTCAATGTGAGACTGAACGGCGATGACACAGAACTCAGAGATATCAGCGTGTATGTTGAAGTTAGAGATGATTTAACTGACACCGCAGACCTGAATCTGGATGATGTTGAAATCAAAGTCGATGGAGTGAAGATTGATGGAACAACCCTGAGTGAAGTTTCCGATCTCGCTTCAAACGATCCACTGAGAAAGAACGCACCTGCTGTGAGCTCTTCAACTCTCTCTACATTGTATGTAGTTGAAGGTGGACAATTTGATTTGACAAGAATCAACTCTGATAACTATGTTGCTGTCGTGATTACTCTCGTAGATTACGATGCTGATATGGACGCCGCAACTACTACCGATGAAGGTAAGTTTGTGATAACACTTGTTGCAAGCAACGGACATAAGGACTCAGAGATGGCTGGAGACGACTTTATATTTGGTATCGACGAGAATGGAACCAGCGGATATACCGCAGAGTAAATAACGCTTAAAACCCTCGAAACCGTCAACATTTGGATGGGTGCGGTTATCACCCATCCTCAAAATTTTTTTTTTTTCATTTTTGTTCCATTCACATTTTTAACTTAAAACACAAAAACTATATATCATAAAAACTAAGGGATATGTATAATTTTCATAATAAGGAGATTTACATTTTATGTTAGATATTCCAGTTTGGTTAAAATTCTTAATTTCGATAATCTGGGACATCCTGGATTTAACGATAGGTCGTGTTCCAGTCTTCGGTTCATTCTTTGATATGATCGGAGGATTTCTGGCAATTGTGCT
>JAGLQN010000217.1 GCA_023136835.1 Candidatus Omnitrophota bacterium
ATAATCATCCGCCTCCTACTCGATTTGACCGGCCCTGTGAAATACGTTACTCTTTTGTTCTTTCCTTTTGGTCTCTGTGATATACTTAAAAAAAGGAGGAAAATGCCGATGGGAATGAATGGCCGAGAAAGAAGGCGTCACCGGCGCGTGAAACTGCCGTATATGATGAAATTCCGCAGTACCAGGCCCGGAGCTAAAGAGGTCTGGGACGCGGTAACTCCTATCAATATGAGCGAGTCCGGTATATGTTTTCTTACCGTCGAGGAACTTCCTGTAGGATCCGGCATACAATTTAATATCACCAATCCTCTGGGAGACGAAGAACTGATCTATGAATGTAAAGTTCTGCGTTGCAACAGGTCAAAAACCCGTTCGGTATTCTTCGAGACAGTCATTACGATCGAGAGAATGCCCGATCAGGCCAGGGAAATATATACGAAATTGCTGGACGCATTCAGTAAAGAGAGCGAAGACAAGAAGGACGGATCATAGAGATCATCAATTGAAGGTGGTGGTTGCTTTCTTCGGACTTCGCGCTTGTTTTCCTTAAATTTGCCAGATGAAACAAGTAGCGTGCTTATTTCATCTTAATATTTACAGGAAGGCAAGCGCGGGATGACGAGTGAAGAAAGAGGCCGTCACCTTTTTTAAAAAAGGAGAGTTTTAGTGGGGTCATTGCTTATCGTAACGGCAGTGTGTTTTCTCGGCACCGGAGTTGCACTGTTCCTTGTTTTCCGTGAAGAAGATCAGGAAAATTCGAGAAGCAGGAACCCGCTAAAAGATGTTGTCTCATTGTTAACCAAAGAGAAAGTGAAGCCGGAGGCTCCAGAACCGGCGGAAGACCCGGAAAAAGAAGAATTAAACGCGCTTGTCGAAATACCCGAAGACCCCCCCAAAAAACCGCTCACCCCCGAAGAAAGTAAGGCCCTCGAGGAGGATATCCATGTCTCCCTCCAGTTAAATGAATTACAGGAAAAATATGCTGATCTCCAAAAACGTTTTAATGAGAATCAGGCCCTACTCGAGGAGCACAAGAAGTCTTTAAAAGAAGAGATCAAAAAGCGCAAAGAATTTAACCGGACCAAGAACCAGCTCGAGAAGGAAGTCAAGGACGCCAAGGATAAATGCCATGAAACCGAGAAAATGTGTGATGATGCCCGCCGGGAGATGGAATCATGGAAGGGGCGGGCGGATCAGTTAGAGGAGAAGATCGGCAAGCGGCAGAAGGAAGTTCTCGAAAAGGAAAACGAGATCGAAAAGGCCCGCAAGGAATTCCAGGAAGAGAAAAAAAGAGCTGAAACTTTGATGGGGCAACTGAACCGGAAAGAAGCCCTGGCTAAGGATAAAGATAAGGAGATCGCTGTTCTGGCGCAGAAATTGAAAAAAGGAGGCATGCTGCCGCCGGAGGAGGAGGGAAAACCCGCGGAAGCTGAGGCAAAGCCTGAGAGTACGCCGGAAGCAGCTTTGCAGGAAGAAGAGGCCAAACCCGCCGGGGAACCAAAAGCGATCGAAGAAGCCGCGGAAATCCCGGAACAACCTTCAGAAAGCGAACCGGCCCTTTCGGTTGTAGAAGAAGCTTCCAAAGAAGAACCCGGAGAGCCGCCTGCCGTCGAGGCTCCCGAAGAGGAGCCGCAAGCGCCGGTCAAGATGGAGGCGGAAGAAGAAGCGAAATTAAAAGATACCAGGAATATCGGTATTATCGCCCACATTGACGCCGGGAAGACCACGACGACCGAGCGCATTCTTTATTACGCGGGCGTCATTCATAAAATGGGGACCGTCGACCAGGGCAATGCCATCATGGACTGGATGGCCCAGGAGCAGGAACGCGGGATCACGATCACGTCGGCCAACACGACGTGTTTTTGGAACAAAAAGAGGATCAATATCATCGATACGCCGGGCCACGTTGATTTTACCGTTGAGGTAGAGCGGTCCCTGAAAGTTCTTGACGGCGCGGTCGTTGTCTTGTGCGCCACCAGCGGCGTTCAGGCCCAGACCGAGACGGTCTGGCGCCAGGCCGACCGCTATCATGTGCCGAGGATATTCTTTATCAACAAGATCGACCGGCTCGGGGCCGATTCGCAGCGGGTGATCCGGGAGATCCATGACCGTTTGGGGGCTAACGCGGCGGCGATCCAGTTTCCCGACGGGGCTGAAAATGATTTTAAAGGCATTGTCGATGTGATCAACCGGCAGTATATTGTCTATACGGATGAAGACGGCATGAAATTTGAAAAGCAGGAGATCCCTGAAGCCTTAAAAGAAAAAGCCGGGCAGCTGCGGCAAACGCTTCTTGAGCGCCTCGCTGAAGCCGATGAGGAAATCATGGAACATGTGGTTGGAAAGAAAGAGATCAGCGTCGAGCAGATCCAGGCGGCGATACGCCGCGGCGTCCGCAAGAATTGTTTTTTTCCGGTCCTTGTCGGGACGGCCCTGCACAACCGGGGGATCCAATTTGTTCTTGACGCGGTCGTTGATTATCTGCCGTCACCTTTAGAGGTTCCCTCGATCACGGGTCGCGACCCGAAGTCCGAGGAGGAAACGGAGGTCGAGCGCAAAACTTCCCCGACGGAACCTTTAAGCGCCTTGGTCTTTAAGGTGGCCTCCGACTCTTACGTCGGTAAATTATTCTATACACGGATTTATTCAGGGGTGCTCAAATCCGGCGAAACGGTCTACAACACATCGCGCAGAAAAAAAGAGAGGATCGCGAAGATCGTGGTTATGCATTCTAACAAGCAGGAGATCGCCAAAGAAGCCGCGGCCGGAAGCATCGTCGCGCTCATCGGCCTTAAGGAAACCAAATCAGGCGACACGATCAGCGATGAAAAAGACCAGATCATCATAGGGCGAATGAACATCCCGGAGCCGGTAGTTTCTATGGCGATCTCGCCGAAGTCGAAAGGCGATCAGAATAAGATGGGCGAGATCCTGCACAAGTTCCTGGACGAAGATCCTTCGCTGCAAAGCCGTTATGACGAGGAGACCGGGCAGACGATTCTCTCGGGGATGGGCGAGCTGCATCTGGATATTATCGTCGATAGGATGAAGCGTGAGCACGACTTGAATATCGATATCGGCCGGCCGCAGGTGGCCTACCGCGAAACGATCACAGAGAAAGCCGAAAAGATCGAGGGCAAATATGTCTCGCAGACCGGAGGGCGCGGCCAGTATGGGCACTGCGTGATCAATGTCGACCCCGCAGAGGCGCCGGGCAAAGGCATTGAATTTATCGATAAGATCAAAGGCGGGGTGATCCCGCAGGAATATATCCCGTCGATTAAAAAAGGCATCGCGGCCCAGTCTCAAAAAGGGGTTCTGGCCCAATATCCGGTCACGGATTTTACGGTGACCCTGATCGATGGTTCGTTCCACGAAGTGGACTCCAGTGACATCGCTTTTCAGACAGCCGCCAAAAGGGCCTTGATCGAGGCGTTCAAGCAGGGCGAGTGTGTCTTTCTCGAACCCATTATGACCGTCGATTGCGCTATGCCGGAAGAATTTAACGGGGCGGTTGTAGGCGATTTGAATTCCCGCAGGGCCAAGATCATTGATATGGGTGTTCAGGGAAAATTGAAAACGGTTAAATGTGAAGTTCCTCTTTCCGAGATGTTCAATTACGCCAATTCCTTAAGGTCCCTATCCCAGGGGCGGGCGTCGTTTTCCATGGAGCCGGCATTTTACGCGCCGGTCCCCCGCAATATCCAGGAAAAAATTGTCCAGGACCGGGAAGAGGCGAAGAAGGAAAAATAGGGCCAAACCTCAATACAATAGCTCATGAAACGTATTTATCCTGCCAGATTGATCACCCGATATCCGTTGACATCTTTTTTTGCGTTAACGTTTTTGTTGATATGGTTGAGCTTAGCTGCGAATGTCTCAGGTCATTTTCCCGCTTTCGGAGAATGGCCTGTTTCGTTTCAAGGGCATTTGGTAGGTGTATTACGCACGAGACGAACATTGATCAACTGGATCCCTAATCTGGCCGCGGTCATTGTGTTAAGTGTAACCGGCGGATGGGAAGCGGTACGTCACCTCTTTGCCCGGTTCTTAAAATGGCGCGTAGGAATAGGCTCCTGGAGTGCGGCACTGCTTCTGCCTGTTGCAACCGCTTCAATGGCTGTTGGGATCTATGGTCTTGCGGGAGGCGATATTAATCTCAGTTTTGTCGGATCGATCCCGGCGGTTTTTTTCATCCGTTTTATTTTTGCGCTGTCCGCCGAAGGGGTCGGCGGGGAGGCAGGGTGGCGTGGATTTGCTTTGGAGCGTATGCAACGGAAGTATACACCATTGGTTGCAAGTATTGTGGTTGGAATATTTTGGGCCTTGTGCCATCTGCCCATTGTGACTATCAGAGGATTTGACGCTGTGGAATTATCCGCCTTTATGGCAACGGTCATGAGCCTATCGGTCATTCTGACGTGGTTTTATAACCGGACGAAAGGGAGCCTGCTGATCGTGGCCGTGGTTCATTGCCTGTTTGATGCTGTCGATGCGGCTTATTCCCGGAATTTTACCGCGCTACTCCCCAGAAAAGAGTTTATGGCGGCTTTTATGGCTGTCCTTGTGGTGACGGCGGTTATCCTCATTGCTTCCACACGCGGACGGTTAGGATTAATTAGGGCCCGGGAGTCCGTTTAGCTGTCCCCTGGTATGGAATACCGTGTCAATCTCTCGATAATATTTTTTAATCAAACCATGTTTTTAAAATGAGAAGGGTGATAAGCTGGTCGCTTCGACGATGAATCAACCTGGTATTCGTACGTTGGGCTAAAAGCCTGTACATGATATAAACTTCGTCTGGGTCTGCCTTGATCTTTATAGCGCGAATTCGGCATCCTGTCCTATCGCATAGGGGACACAAGGATCTCCCTCTCGTACCAACCTTCACCCTTTCTCGTATATCTTTTTAAATTTTATGCCGTTTTAATTCCGCTATAGTTATTCTCATTAACCATTAACGACCAAATAAATCCTGTTAATTCTCTAGCCACCGCTACTACAGCTACCTTTTTATTCTTCCT
>JAGLQN010000218.1 GCA_023136835.1 Candidatus Omnitrophota bacterium
ATGGATGGATGATTGAACTTGTAGGCATTGTATTATAAAAATAATTAAATATTAACTGAAAAGGTGAAGTATTTATATTATTAAACAGCATTTAATTTTGGGGTTACTCAAAAATACATCAGAGCATCTCAAAGGGAGTGGTATAAAGTGCGTGGGGATTTTCGTACAAGGTCAGATGGTCAGTTTGTAACCAAGCCACCAAGGACGATGGTATTACAAAACGAAATCCATAAACCAGAACAGTCTGGTCAGGTTGAAAGTACGGCTGAAAGTACAGCAGCAGTATCAGGTTACCATGACATATCTTTTATGCAAGACTACCGGATGAGACGGCTGCATGAAGCTACGGGAAACTGATTGCATTATTATTTATTGAAATTTAAAGGGAGGGAAAATTATGGAGAAAATGAATCAAAAAGAGTGTATTAACATAAAGTTCAGTGAAGGTCCGGGTATTTTTGACAATTATTACGAGTATCCAGAAATAGATGAGCAGGAAAAGTACAACGGGCCAACAGGTAAAGTGGTTGATATCCAGTGGATACAGGCACATGCAGTGCGCAATTTTTCCTTCTCTTATGGGAAAAACTTGAGCTTTGATATTGATGGGGATAAGAACAGATTCATGGGGTGGCCAAGAACATGGCCTGAATCATCTATTGACCATATGAGAAAAACAATAACCTGTAATTTTTCACAGGGAGGTTAAACATGAACAAGATAATCTATCCACTCGAACTTGAGATGCACGGCCCCTATGTTGGGGATTTGCAGGCAGCGCTGCAGCTCCTTATGGATCGAGGTTTGATCCTGAAAGATGACGAAGACACCCGAAAAGAGCTATCTGAAGCGTTAAAGAAAGAGCAATTCCAAAAGATGTTTGGTAAGATCACATCAAAATTGGTGATTATCTTTCAGAAAGAACAACATTTGGAAGTCAGCGGCGATGTTGATGAATCCACTGCCAATGCCATCAATGCGTTCCTCCTCAAATTAGGAGTATTAGAACTAAAGTCGCAAAAAACGCTGGTCGTGAGTGGCCAGGTGATTCGTGAGGATGGTTTGCCATTCAAAGGCGGGATAGTGCAAGCGTTTCATGAAATGGAGAAATCCGTGATCCGTCTGGGCGAGGATGTTACCGATGCCAAAGGCCGATACACGATTCGCTACGAGCTGCTACAAGGGGTTGACTCCATCAATCTTCGTGTCTCGGTTATGGACGAGAAAGGCGAACAGCTGCACTCCTCTGAAGTGATTCGCAATGCTAAGCCCCTGGAGGTCATTGATCTCACATTGCCCATGGTTCACAAGCCTCCGACGCAGCGCCGGATCGAAGGCCAGATCATGCTACAACATGGTCTGCCCCCCGAGCAGTTGAAGTTACGCCTGTATCGCCTCGACTTTGGCGGAAAGGCCACATTGCTGGGCGAAACGAGCACGATTGCGAGTGGACAGTATGCCTTTACCTATGATCCGGGCGGAAAGGAAGTGAGTCTAGAGGTGCGCGCCGTAAAAGGCGCGAATGAGGAGATGCCGCTTTCAAAACCGTTGAACGACCTCAGCGGTGAGTCGCGTGCAGTACTGAATCTAGTCGCGCCCACATCACTGCAACCGCTGGCGGCGGAATACCAGCGCCTGTCGGCCGACATCACATCCCATGTCGGGCAGATGACGAAGCTTGCCGAGGCAAAGGAGAACGCCGAACGCCAGGATATCACTATGTTGAACCGGGTCACTGGCTGGGATGCTCGCCTGATCGCGCTGGCTTCGAGTGCCGCTAAGTTGAGCGCTGATCCTGAGGTGGGTCTCTCACAGGATGTACTATATGCAATGTCCCGCGCGGGCCTGCCTTCTGACAAAATGCAGCTGGCACAGGTGAGTGAAGAGACAGTGGACCAGGCATTGACGAAAGTGAGAGATGCCGGCATTGTCGACCTTGGCGACCAGCAGGTTGCTGAAGTCCAGAAACAGTTCGAAACATTTTCCCGCAAAACCCGCTTGGCCGTACCTGCGCCGGGATCTCGCTCGACTTATGGAGAGCTGCTCGAAGCTACCGGTTTGGAGGAGGATGCACGCACGAAGTTCGCCTCAGTGTATTTGAAACATCGAGGTGATGCCAAACAACTATGGAAGAAGGCAGCAAAAGCCGGCGTTGCCTCCGAGGACATTCAAACTCTGCAACTGCAGGGAAAGCTTGCCTTTCTGACGAAAAACAGCGAAGTCATGACTATTCGATTACAAAAGGACATGGGTATTGGCGACCCGGTGGAACTGGTCGGGCAGGGCTTTTATCAGTCTGAGAAATGGGAAGCAGAGGTCAAGCTCAGTGCATTGGCCGGCAACGAACAACTCGATGCATTAATCCCACCAGCCTACGAAGGCAAGAAGGTCGGAGACCGCCTGAAGGCCTATGCCGGGGACATGGCGCGAAAGGTGCGCCTGAGCTATCCAACACAGGTAATCGGCCACATGGTCGAGCATGATGATGCTAACGAGTTCAAGCTGGGCACTGCCAGGTCTGCGACCACGACATTGTTGAAGAACGCCGCTGCCAGAGGATTCAGGCTCGGGCAGACACCTGTTGAGGCCTTTGTCAGGGATCATCCCGAAGTGTTGAACGGCATCGCTACAAACGCAGTTGAAACTGCAAAGCAGGGCATGAAGACCCTGCAGCGTGGGTACCAACTCACTCCCAGCAATGAGGCAATGACCACTCTTTTAAGCCTGGGATTGACCTCAGCGTATGATATAGTGATCCGCTCACAAGAAGATTTTATAACAAGTTACGGCTTTATGTTTTCCTCCCTAGAACAGGCCAGATTAGTCTATCGCAAAGCTCAGCAAGTGACCAGTGTTACCTACAACCTGTTCACAATCGCCAAGAAGCTTGACAGCGAGGCGCCAGTCTATGGTATGTCTGCGCCCGTCGAGGTACGGGAGAGCGTCAAAAATGAGCTGATCAAACAGTTCCCGACCATGGAGTCGCTATTCGGCTCAATGGACTTCTGCGAGTGCGAGCACTGCCGCTCTGTGCTCAGCCCCGCGGCTTACTTGGTGGACCTGCTGCAATTCATTGACGCCGAACCGCATCTGTGGGACAACTTCCTGGCCGATTGGAAAGATAAACACGACGGTCAGGACTATACAGACAAGTACAAGAAACCTTACGACGCACTTATCGAGCGCCGCCCTGATCTGCCGTACATCTCTCTTACCTGCGAAAATACTAATACCGCGCTGCCTTACATTGATGTGGTCAACGAAATTATGGAGTACTATGTCGCCAACGACAAGTTAGATGACAGGGCTGCACACGATACTGGTGATGCCACAACTTCGGAGCTGCTGGCTGAGCCGCAAAATGTGATTGCTGAAGCCTATACCAAGGTTCAACAGGCGCGTTATCCAATCAACCTGCCCTTCGATCTCTGGATAGAGACGGTACGCCGGTTCTGTGAGTACTTCGAAACCCCTCTGTGGCAGCTGCTCGAAGCCTTCCGCCAAGGTGATGAACTGTTCGTTCCCGCTCAATCGTATGACAGAGAAGCCATCTTTATTGAATCGCTGGGACTGTCACCATCAGAATATGCCATCTTCACAGATCCAGACCCCCTTGCTAAATGGTATGAACTGTACGGTTACGACAAAGCTGCCGAAGCTACAACGGAAGCAACAAACGCTGAGACCGGCCAGCGTATCGACTTGAACTCGGCCAAAGCACTCTCGCGCCGGTTGGGATTAACCTATAAAGAACTTGTGGAGATTGTTCAGACCGGATTCGTCAACCCGAAGCTTGCAGAGATGACACTCCTGTATAAACTGGGTGTGGCTATCCAGGATGTGCTGTTCTACAGAGATCACAAGGAACTCCTGAAGGTGGAGGACTCGAACACACTGTCCCCGGAAGACCAGAAGCGACTTGAGGAAGTCAAGGCATTTGAAGTGCGGTTGGATGACCTGAGCGTAACATTCCAGGCTTCCGGCTTCGATGCTAAGGTCTGGCTGAACAATGCATTGGATAACAATTCTTTCGATGACATTCTGGTACTGGTTGATATAGATGCAAGTTGTAACTTCGATCAGACGACGCTTCGCTATTCCTTCCGCCAGCTAGAGAACCAACGCGCAGCAGATGCTATCGCCTTTCTGAAGATCAACCTGTTCGTGCGGTTATGGCGTAAACTGGGCTGGACCATTGAGGAGACCGACCGCGCCTTGCAGTCGTTCGTACCGGAGAATACTCCGTTTGACACAGACCATCTTACTCAGTCCCCCCTCAGGTCCGCACTGATCTACCTGGCGCATCTCAAGGCGCTGGATGAGCAGGTTAGCGTGGGGAAGCAGAGCCTCATGAAATTGATCACGCTGTGGTCAGACCTGGCCACCACAGGTAAGAAACCGCTCTATGCACAGCTCTTCCTGAGGCGCAGCGTGTTGAAGAGCGGAGAGGTTTTTGATAACGTAACAGAGACGTTTATGTCGGTTTTTGATGATCCACTTGGTCAATACCTATCGAATACCGGTTTGGCAGCGATGGCAGAGCGTATTAAGTACAAGGTCAGTCTGGAGAACATAAAGTCATCTGCTAAAATCGATCCAGCCGCCTTCTCTGATTGGCCAAAAGTGTCTATCGACTATGACAACCTGCGAGAGGTGCAGAGTCTTACCTATCTGGGAGTACTGACTGACGAAGACAAAGCCCAATTGGTGGCATTATCGCCCTCGCCGGCACTAGCGCCGCTTCTGGACGCCATTCAGATTAAGGGTAATGAATTCGTGCTTATCAAAGGGCATGTGCTCGCCTTGCAAGGCGCACTGGGCCTCACCGCCGACGAGATCGGCCGCATTCTCACAGACGCTGGCAAGTCCATCGACACCGCTGAGCTTTCTCTTGCAAACGTTTCTTTGCTCTATCGCTACGGTTTGCTGGCCAAGGCTCTCAAACTATCTGTTCGCGAGTTGATTACGCTCAAAGACCTCTCAGGCCTCGATCCCGTCAAACTCTTACATCCTGATCCGCTGACAAAACTCGAGGATAACTATCCGTTCACACAGACCCTGCGTTTTGTTGAGATTGCCGGATATGTCAAAGAAAGCGGATTGAAGATCGAAGACCTGGACTATCTGTTACGCCACCATATTGAGGATACAGTAGGTAAATACCGCCCCAATAACGAAGCCACGCTGGTACTGATGAAGACACTGGCAGAGGGCATCCGCACTATCCATGCCGAACACGCCGTGCCGGAAGATGCAGGTTCGATGGACGAAGAGGTACTGCGGCAAAAACTCGGTCTGGCGCTGCCGCCTGATGTCGTAGAGCGTTTTCTGGCCATGATGAACACAACAGTGGAATTTACCGCTACAAGGACCGGCGTGCAGCCAGAAGACTCATTGAAGCCTGAACAATTTGCGGGCGAACCATCCATCCGCCAGCTTAGCTATAACGACACGCGGGAGGAACAGAAGCTCACCTTCCGCGGCGTGCTGTTCGACAAAGAAAAGAATGAGTTGGAGCGCAGGCTCCCGAAACCTGTGCCGCCGAATCCATTCGTTCCTTCAGACATATTTAGTGACCTGCTTGATGACGTTCAGGAGCAGGCACTTTCATTCTACGCGAAGAACCTGCAGAAGCAAGCACCAGACGTACAACCGGAAGCCGGTTTTCTCGACGCTGCTGATTTCGACCTGTTGTTCGGCCCAACACCAGCCGAATTGAACGAAGCACAGCAACAGGCGCGGGTGCGTGAACAGCGAACCAAGCTAGTGCAAGCCTTCCTGCCTTTCCTGCAACAGCGATTGATTCGACAATTCATCATCCAGACGCTGACAGCCCATACTGGTGCAGATCCTACATTGGTTGAGAGCTTGCTCACCGACTATCGGCTGCTCGGCGAGACCCAACCAGCAGGTACTCCGCAGCCGTTACTGGCAGCCTTCACCGCCATCGGTGAACGCGGACTCACTGCTACCTTCTTCGCCTCGTCGGATGGATCAGGGGCATCACTTGCGACCTCACTCTTTTCCGATGCCGATACTGGTTTGAAAGATAAGGATGGCAACCCGCTTAAGCCGGACGGGACGAATAGCGCTCGATTTGAAGGCTACCTGGAAGTGCCGGCACCTGGAGTCTATCGATTCTATATAGTGTTGGACAGGCAAAACGCTGAGGCTGAGCTACGCTTCGATCATTTACCAGATCCGTTGTTCTTAAGCGGCATTGCGGCTAATAATGAAGCTGAGATCAGCCAGTATCTGGAACTGAAGCCTGGCATTCCCTATCGCTTCAGTCTAACATTACGGGAACTGAACGACAGTGAAGCTCGGCTCCTGGTGCAGGGTGAAATCCTGCCGAAGAATAGTCTGGCGCAACTTACACTCTATCCTCTGACAGCCATCGAACGCGGTGAACACGCACTGATCCTGTTGAACAAGGTATTACAGTTCACACAGAGTCTTAACCTGAATGAACGAGAAGTGCGTTACCTGCTCACGCACGCCGATGACTTTGACAACCTGAACCTGAGCAAATTACCCACGCGGGAAAGTGATGATTCGCCAGCCGGAGCAAGAGCGCTTTTTACGCAGTTCCTGCGTCTGGCTGGATATGCCCGTCTCAAGCACGACCTGGCCGGTGGCACGGACGATCTCATCGGGGTCTTTGAGGCTAACGAAGTGAATGATATGGACAAGGTCTATCAGCAGTTCGCCAAGCTCACACGGCGCGATGAGGCAATAGTCAAGGCCACCGATAACGCCTTATCTGCAACACCGGCTTTTGCCAACGAGCTGGCTGTGCAACGGTTATGGGAGGCGCTGCAAGTTATCGAGCGTTTTGGAGTGTCTGTTGCTTCCGTTGTTGGGTGGACCTGGATTGTCAGTACGGCGGCCACACCTGAGCAGTGCTTCGCCATCGCTCGTGACCTGAAGGATGCGATCAAGGCGCGCTTTGAACCGGAGACATGGCAGCGTGTGGCTCAGCCCATCTTTGACAAGCTGCGCCAGCGCCAGCGTGACGCACTGGTTGCTTTCGTCATGCACCAGCACGGCTTTGCCCGTATGGAGCAGCTTTACGAGTACTTCCTGATCGACCCGGGTATGGAACCGGTTGTGCAAACTTCCCGCATTCGCCTGGCGATTGCATCAGTGCAGTTATTCATTCAGCGCTGTCTGCTCAACCTTGAAAGGCAGGTGCATCCGTCGGTCATAAACGCCAGACAATGGGAGTGGATGAAGCGCTACCGTATCTGGGAAGCGAACCGCAAGATATTCCTATTCCCGGAAAACTGGCTGGAGCCGGAGTTCCGTGATGATAAGACACATCTGTTTACTGAACTGGAAGGCAACCTTTTGCAGGGCGACGTTTCCAGCGATCTTGTTGAAGATGCCTTTCTCAATTACCTGAAAAAGCTGGACGAACTGGCACGGCTGGACATTGTGGCTATGCATCTGGAGTATAAGGCCGACCCCGCTCTGAATACCCTGCACGTGATCGGGCGAACCTATAACGAGCCCAAGTACTTCTACCGCCGCTACGCCCATCAGGTGTGGACGCCATGGGAACCGATTACCGCCGAGATCGAGGGGGACCACCTGGCACCGGTGGTGTGGCGCGACCGGTTGTATTTGTTCTGGGTTACGTTTATGGACAAACCCGATGAAAACGCACAGCCAGGAGACAAAACTGCAAACGAGAAATTATATAAAGTTAAACTGTCAGATATGATGGATGATATAAAGGTGGCAGGTACAAAAAAACAGGTGGAGATGCAACTCCATTGGAGTGAATACCTGCAGGGAAAGTGGAGCAACCGGGCCTCCAGTGAGTTCGTCCCGGTGGGGACCACTTCCTGCATAGGAACTTCAGGAGGAGTATTTACATGTATCACTGAGCCGCTCACTGTATCACTGCTTAAATTCGATAACAAGTCGGTGTTTATCCACGTCTCCAAAGAACCATACGAAAACGGCGAAGAGCGCGGTGTATATATTCACCTGGGCGGTGTGAGCAATCAGGCGTTTTATCTGGCTGGTCGCAACAGCAATCCAGAACTCGACATTTGCTGGGAATCTAAACCCTTAATGCCTTATAGCAAGAGCGGGGTGCATGCCAATCGTTATTCAGGTAGCGGTGCTCTCACTGTTGAGTTTAAACAGCGTATCGCCGAACAGGGCAAGCCACCAGTGGATAAAACAGAAACGCCTGAAATCCTGCGGGAGGGCCTGCGGGAGGGTGGTGCATACACGCTGCTGCCGTGTGACAACAATATTATACTTGGCAGCCCCGAAATCGCATCACTGGTCAAGCCTCTCTTCTACCAGGACAACGCACACACACTTTTTATCGAACCCACTGTGACAGAGAATCCCATAGAAGAATGGCCTGGGTGGGTGACGGGCCCTGTGCAAGCAGAGCAAGAATGGGACAACGAAATTAATGTGATAGCTGAGATGCTCCAAAAAGAGCGCCCTCCTGACTGGCCCTCTCCTGAATCGATTATTGAAATAAATCCTGAACCGGACTGGCTGAGAAATCCAGGTACTGTTTTACATTTTGATGGTGCTCTGATCGGGCCACGTGGTCGACCGGATGTAGATGTGCTATCTCCAGACGAAGCCGTTGACGCTATTGCACAGGGTGGACAGTTAGTGAATGTCCATGCTGGCAGTAGCATAGCACAGGGCACAATCGTCGTCGCAGCGGAAAGGGATGCACTTGATAATGCCGGATTAGTGGTAGCAGCTGGTGGACTGAATGTGGTTGGAAGTGGCGGATTCAACTCAGGACTGGAACAAAACTATAAAACAATTAGTCGCTCAGAGTTAGGTGCGGGCAATCTGGGTGGTCCATTAATCAGGCGGTAAGAAAAGGAGGAACTAACATGGCATACGAAACAAAAAATAGTGCTGAGTGCTTTCATGTATCTCAGGATGCTGAACTTGCCTCCGGGACAGGACACATTATTATTCAGGAGAGGGAAATTAGCTATCGCTTTTACCCTCATTTTCATCCATACGTGAAGCAGTTGATGCAGCGGCTCCTTCGGAAGTCCACCTCTGGCTTGCAAGCGGCGGATACGGAATACAATACATTGATTCGGCTTTCCAAAGCGACGGCTGCCAAAGATCCCGACGGTAAAGGAGTTCAACTTGCCAGAGGCGAAATGGTGTACCTGTTGGAAGGTGCGACATCCAGGCGCGGCAATGGCGTGATACGGTTTGCAGGGAGCAAGGTTATTAGTCAATTGGATGAAACACTGGTTACACTCTACCCGAATACATCTATTACTATTCCAAGCAAGACTGTGGTTCGTCGTACCAACGGCATTTTGGTGACATTGGATGAAGATGCGAAGGCTCGGTTGATAGATGGCATACCTCGTCCGGTATTGTACGCAGACATCTTTTCACAGACACGTTACAATCCAACGTCATTGGTACAGAGCCCCTATCCGGTCAAGGATCTGGATTTCACATTTAGCGGAGCCTACTCGATCTATAACTGGGAGTTGTTCTTCCATGTTCCGATCACTATCGCCATTCACCTCAGCAAGAACCAGCGCTTTGCTGAGGCGCAGCGCTGGTTCCACTACCTCTTTGATCCCACCGATGATAGTGATGGCCCTACTCCGGAGCGCTTCTGGAAGGTACGACCGTTCCAGTACACCGATGTTAAAAAGATCGAGGAGATCCTGGTCAATCTTGCTACCGATGCCGATCCGACGTTGCGTAATGAGACGATCCGTAGCATCGAGGCATGGAAGGATGCACCCTTTAGGCCGCATGTCATCGCCCGCTACCGGCAGCATGCCTATATGTACAAGACTGTGATGGCATATCTGGACAACCTGATCGCCTGGGGTGACTCGTTGTTCCGCCAGGACACGGGTGAGGCTATTGACGAGGCTATGATGGTGTACGTGCTGGCAGCTAATATCCTCGGGCCGCGTCCGCTGCCGGTGCCCGGGAAAGGGTCGGTGCGTCCCCAGACCTATGCCAACCTGCGCTCTGACCTGGATAAGTTCGGCAATGCCATGCGTGATATGGAAGCAGATGTCCCATTCGATTTGATGCCGTTTCCCACGGATGATGCGGGCGATAACGACCGGCTGGCGACGATGCGCAGCCTGGGCAAGGCGCTATATTACTGTGTGCCGCGCAATGACAAGATGCTTGGCTACTGGGAGACAGTGGCCGACCGGTTGTTCAAAATTCGCAACAGCCTGAACATACAGGGTACCTTCCGCCAGTTGGCGCTGTTCGAACCGCCGATCGATCCAGCCATGCTGGCACGGGCGGCGGCAGCTGGGCTCGATGTGAGCGCCATTATCAGCGGGGTGAATCAGCCCTTGCCGCTGGTGCGATTCCAGCTTCTTGTGCAAAAAGCTGCTGAGATCTGCCAGGAAGTGAAATCGCTGGGTAATAGCCTGCTCTTAGCGATGGAGAAGGAAGATGGCGAAGCGCTGTCAATCCTGCGTGCCAGGCATGAGCGTCTTGTCATGGAGATGGTCGAGCAAGTGAAGTACGGACAACTTCAGGAAGCGATCAAGTCCAAGGAAGGTTTATTCAAGTCGCTGGCTCTGGCTGTGCAGCGTTACACCTACTATGAGCAGCAACTGGATAAGAAGATTGAAGAAATCGAGAAGGCGATTCCTTTACTGGATAAACTGGATAAGGAATACCTGGCAAAGATGAAGTTCGCCATGGCAGAGCCAGAATTAGGGATACGGGAGATCGAGGTGGATATTGCAAAAAACCTAGGCGAATCTGGTGGCAAGGTAGTCAGCAGTTACGAAGTACGGGAAATGGCTAAGCTAAAAGAAGCGAGAGACTTAAATGATGATGCAGCTATCAAGGATAAGATTGGTGCCGGATTAAGCTTGATTCCAGAGTTTGGTGTCGATTTTAAATTTTGGGGTATAGGTGGCAATTTCAGCTTTGGCGGATCGGCTCTTTCTAGAGGGATGTCGTTATGGGCTAGCTTTGCAAAAACGGATGCTGAGAAGCGGACATACGAGTCTGGCAATTCATCCAGAGTCAACTCGTACGCTCGCCGCGAGCAGGACTGGGCATTCCAGAGCAACCTGGCCGCTGGTGAAATCACTCAAATCTTTAAACAATTGCGAGGAGCCGAAATTCGCGAAGCAGTTGCCGAGCTGGAGTTGAAAAACCACCGGCAGCAGATCAAGCACTCTGAGGAGATCGAACGCTTCCTGAACGAAGAAGGCACAGAGAAAACCGGCAAGAAGACCAACAAAGCGATGTATGCCTGGATGAAACGCGAGGTCAAAGGTCTTTACGCACAGTGCTTCCAGTTTTCCTTTGATATTGCCAAAAAAGCCGAGCGCGCCCTGCAGCATGAACTGGGCAACCCGGAACTGAGCTATCTTGAGTTTGGCTACCTAGCCGGAAAAGAAGGCCTGTTAGCCGGAGAGAAGCTATACCTGGACATCAAACGCATGGAGATGGCGTACTACGACCACAACCAGCGGGAATATGAGCTGACCAAGCACGTCAGCCTGCTCCAGGTGGACCCGCTGGCACTACTGCAGCTACGCACGACCGGCCGCTGCACGGTGCAATTACCAGAGGCCCTGTTCGACATGGACGGTCCCGGCCACTATTTCCGGCGCATCAAAACGGTGGCACTGAGCATCCCATGCGTGACAGGGCCTTATGCCAGCGTCAACTGCACGCTGACACTGCTAAAGAGCAGCATCCGCAAGACGCAAGTGCTGCGCGAAGATGATAAATATGCACGCGAGGATGCTGAGGACGATCGGTTCAACGACTATTTCGGGAGTCTCCAATCCATCGTAACCAGCTCTGCCCAAAACGACAGCGGGTTATTTGAGACCAACCTCCGGGACGAGCGCTATCTACCATTCGAGAATTCAGGCGTCGTCAGCGAGTGGCAACTGGAACTGCCTGCTGACGTGCGACAGTTCGACTATGATACAATATCAGACGTCATCCTGCATCTGCGCTACACAGCCCGGGAAGGCGGCGGCTTGCTCCGAAATGGCGCGGTCGATAATCTCAGGACCAGAATCGTAAAAGCGCAGGCTGCCGGGTCGGTGCGGCTGTTCTCAGTGCGGCATGAGTTCCCTACTGAGTGGGCAAAGTTCACCACGGTGGACTTGTCCGCAGAACCTAATATACTTGCCGGGCTAACGCTCGACTTCCGGGACGAACACTATCCATTTTGGAGCAAGGACGCGGACAACAACCCCATCATCCTAAAACGGGTGGACATATTTGCCAAACCCACCGGGGATACCGAGACAAACATAGAGATCTTTGATAATTCCAATGCGGCTGGGGATCCGGACAGTTTGGTCGAAGACACCTCCTTAAACGATGTCAGGGTAGGCAAGTTGACGAATATACAGCTCCCGGCCGCAACCGGCGAGTTTACCCTATATTTCAACGATAACTCGATGGAAGACCTCTGGCTGGCTTTGACCTGGGGTAAATAAGATTGAGCCCTGATTTTCCGGTGGTGGTGCAAAATGCAAATGAATGGTGGTTTTCGTGTAAGGCCTAATGGTCAACCAGTAGCCAATTCCTCAAAGGAGACTGCTGCACAAGATATCACCCAAAGCCCAGGCGAAATTAATGATGCAGCCAGTAAAGAAGCAGCAGCCGGTCAAAGTGGAAGTTCCTCCCCGATCCCCTCCATATCGCTCCCGAAAGGTGGAGGTGCGATTCGCGGCATCGGCGAGAAATTCGCGGCAAATCCCGTGACAGGCACAGGCTCGCTCAGCGTCCCGATCGCAACAACACCCGGGCGCTCCGGCTTCGGTCCGCAACTCTCGCTCTCATACGATTCCGGCGCTGGCAACGGCCCATTTGGCTTCGGCTGGAGCCTCTCGCTGCCATCCATTACACGCAAGACCGATAAAGGCCTGCCTAAGTATCAGGACGCAGACGAATCTGACGTTTTTATCTTATCTGGCGCCGAAGACCTGGTGCCGGTCATTACTGAAGGAAATAATGTGTCGGATCGTACTGTAGATGGTGTGCAATATGAGATTAAGCAGTACCGTCCGAGGATAGAGGGTCTCTTTGCCCGCATTGAACGATGGACAAATGCGACTTCCGGTGAAACGCATTGGCGTTCAATCTCAAAAGACAACATCACGACACTTTACGGCAAAACAGATGAGAGCCGGATTGCTGATCTAACGGATACAAATAAAATTTTTAGCTGGTTGATATGTGAAAGTTATGATGACAAAGGCAATGCAATTTATTACAAATATAAAGCAGAAAATCCACAAAATGTTGATCTTTCATCAGTCAATGAAAGAAACCGGATAAGTAAATTCCCATCGACCAACCGCTACTTGAAGCGTATCAAGTATGGTAATAAAACTCCACGCCTGCCGAACGAAGACCTATCGCAGCGAGACGATTGGATGTTTGAAGTTGTCTTCGACTATGGAGAACATTATACTGAGGATGAACAAGGTCAACCCACTGATGTGTTCATCAATGATGACCAGTGTACATGGAAAGTTCGCCAGGATCCATTCTCCGCATACCGTGCTGGTTTTGAAGTGCGCACCTATCGCCTGTGTCAGCGAGTGTTAATGTTCCATCACTTTCCGGATGAACTTGGCACAGACGATTACCTGGTTCGCTCAACAGAATTCGCATATAATGAAAGCACCCTTGCTTCATTTATCACTAAAATCATCCAGTCTGGCTACGTTAGAACTGGGACGTATCTGAAAAAGTCACTCCCACCACTGGAGTTCGAGTACAGCCAGGTAGCCATCCAGGAGGAAATAAAGGAGATCGATTCTGAGAGCCTGGAAAATCTGCCTTACGGTCTGGACGGCATGAGTTATCGATGGGTAGATCTTGACGGAGAAGGTCTTTCCGGCATTCTCACAGAACAGGCAGATACCTGGTTCTACAAGCCAAACCAGGGCGGCGGGAAATTCGGTGCACTCCAGCTGCTTGCAGAAAAACCGTCACTAGCTAACCTGAGCAGCCAACGGCAGCAACTAATGGACCTGGCCGGCGACGGTCAGCTCGACCTGGTTGAACTGAGCGGAACAGTGCCTGGTTTTTATGAGCGTACTAACGATAAGCACTGGAAGCAATTCACTCCCTTCATTTCCCTTCCTAACATTGACTGGAACGACCCCAATCTGAAGTTTGTGGACCTCACAGGCGATGGACACGCAGACATCCTGATCACCGAAGACCAGGCCTTCACCTGGTATCCATCCCTTGCTGAAGCAGGATTCAGCCCGAATGAAAAGGTCTATCAGGCTCTCGATGAAGAGACCGGACCCAGGCTGGTTTTTGCTGATGGTACACAATCCGTTTACCTGGCCGATCTCTCCGGCGACGGACTCACCGACCTGGCACGTATCCGAAATGGCGAGGTATGCTACTGGCCCAATCTGGGCTACGGCCGATTTGGCGCCAAAGTGACTATGGACAACTCGCCATTGTTCGACTACCCTGACCAGTTCAACCAGCAGCGCATTCGATTAGCTGATATTGATGGCTCCGGCACGACTGATATAATCTATCTGGGAAGAAATGGTGTTCATATTTATTTCAACCAGTCCGGCAACAAATGGAGTGAAGTACGGACGTTGACACAGTTCCCTCATGTTGACAACCTGTCTTCAGTGATGGTGGCTGACCTTATGGGAAACGGGACGGCCTGTCTTGTGTGGTCGTCCCCATTACCAGGGAATGCACAACAACAGATGAGATATATAGACTTGATGGGAGGACAGAAACCGCATCTATTGGTTAGTTCAAAGAACAATATGGGTGCACAGACCCGGGTGCATTACGCTGCTTCTACCAAGTTTTATTTAGAGGACCTGAAGGCAGGGAAACCCTGGATCACAAGGATACCATTCCCGGTGCATGTGGTTGAGCGCGTGGAGACCTATGACCACATAAGCCGTAACCGTTTTGCCACTCATTATGCCTACCACCATGGCTACTTTGACGGCATTGAGCGGGAGTTTAGGGGCTTTGGTATGGTTGAACAGTGGGACACTGAGGAGATCGGTACTGATAGTTTTGAAATATCTGAAGAGGATACGAATTGGGAGGAGGCATCCTTCGCCCCACCAGTACTAACACGTACCTGGTTCCACACTGGCGCATTTCTTGAAGGGGATCTCATCTCGAAGCAGTTCGCGGATGAGTATTACCGTGAAGGCGATCCCAGTCTTGGCATTGGAGAACTCGATCCAGGGCAGTTTAGTGCTATGCTTTTAGATGATACGGTACTGCCGGAAGATCTGACTGTTGAAGAAATCCGCGAAGCATGCCGGGCACTGAAGGGCGGAATACTCCGCCAGGAAGTCTATGCGCTTGACCGTCAACCTGATGGACGACTGAGTGAGGAATCCGACCGGCCATATACGGTCTCTGAGCGTAACTATACCATCAAACAGCTGCAGCCTCGGGGAGACAACAAACATGCTGTGTTCTTTGTCCATCCTCTTGAAACCATTGACTTTCACTATGAGCGCAAGCTTGTCGATGTTGGAGTGAAAAAACTGGCTGATCCGCGCGTTAGCCACCAGATGACCCTGAAAGTGGACGATTATGGTAATGTAGAACGGTCAGTGGCGATCGGCTATCCACGGCGTGCAGTCCCTGGCCGTCAGCCTGAGCAGGAAGAAACACATATCACATTTACCGTAAACCGCTTTATCAATTACCCGAATAATCAGGACTGGTACCGTGCAGGTCTGCCAGCCGAGACACAAACCTATGAGATTGTTAAGCCGCCTAAACCGGCAGTCTCAGCGACCTCGGTGGCACTGTTCAAGATCGAAACATTTCGTACTCTTACTGAGAACCTGTTTCCCCTGGATAGTAATGAACCTGACACTTTAACGATACTGCCCTATGAAAAGTGGAACTGGAGGAAAGATACAGATACTTCGAATGAAACAAAACTGCGGTTAATCGAGCGGGTGCGCACGTTGTACCGCAAGAATGATCTGAGCGGATTTTCGGCGCTGGGTCAGGTCGATTCGCTGGCACTGCCTGGCGAGACCTATAAGCTGGCATTCACCCCGGGTTTGTTGGAGACTGTGTATATAAGAGAACGGCTAGGAGAGGATCTAGAAAATCTCCTTTTTCCTGATCCGTCTGTCGTGTTGGGAAGTAAGGAACCGGATGGCGGTGGGTATGTTGACCTGGATGGGAATGGGAACTGGTGGATTCCTTCGGGGCAGATTTTCTACTGGCAGAACCTTGAAGACAATCCGGTGCAGGAACGGGACTTCGCCCGCGAGCATTTCTTCCTGCCGCACCGTTTCTCTGATCCCTTTGGCAACAACACTGTTATTGCTTATGATAGCGATGAGATCGATCCTCAGAAGAATTATAACCTTCTTCTTACTGAGACACGCGATCCGCTCGACAATACAGTGTCAGCGCAGAATAACTATCGGGTGCTGCAACCAGCGCTTATCACTGATCCAAACGGGGCAGTGAGTGAATCATTATTTGATGTTCTGGGAATGGTCGTTGCAACAGCCATTCATAAGGGAGATATTGGGGATTCGTTACAGGGTGTTCAGGCAGATCTCACACAGCAACAGATCGATGACTTTTTTGCCAACCCCGGAGGCCAGGCTGTGGAGCGGCTGGGCACGGCTACCACTTGCATCATATATGATGTGGACCGCTACTATCTGACAGGCAACCCGGACAGGCCGCCCTTTGCTGCGACCATCGCCCGTGAAACACACGTCAGCGGTCCTGTGCCTGCAGGCGGGCTGAAGGTCCAGATCAGTTTCTCGTATTCTGACGGATTCGAACGTGAGATTCAGACGAAGATCCCGGCCGAACCGGGAGCAGTGGAGGACGGTGGACCAATTGTCGATCCTCGTTGGGTTGGAACCGGCTGGACGATTTTCAACAACAAAGGCAAGCCGGTAAGACAATACGAGCCTTTCTTTGACGATAGCCACGATTTCAGGTATGGGAAAGAAATCGGGGTAAGCCCCATCCTGTTCTATGATCCGATCCAGCGTGTTGTGGCCACCCTGCATCCGAATAATACTTACGAAAAAGTGGTCTTTGATCCGTGGCACCAGGAGTCCTATGATGTGAATGACACCCTGATCAGTGATCCACGTACAGATACTGATATCTCCGGCTATGTTGAGAAATATTTCACATCGCAACCTGATGACTGGAAAACATGGCTTCAGCAGCGAGGCGTCGATCCGCTTGACCCACCGCAGGATGTTCCAGGATTAGATCCTGAGAAAAAAGCGGCGGTCCGTACACTGCCTCACGCCAATACGCCCACCATCGCCTTTTTGGATTCGCTGGGACGCCCCTTCCTGACGGTGGCGCACAACAGGTTTGAGCGCCGCACGAACGGTGCTGTTGCAATTATAGAGGAGAAGTACAGTACACGAGTTGTGCTCGATATCGAGGGCAACCAGCGCGAGGTCATGGATGCAAAGGACCGCATCGTCATGCGCTACGACTACGACATGCTGGGTAGCCGCATCCACCAGGCAAGCATGGAAGCGGGCGAGCGCTGGACACTCAACGACGTTGGAGGCAGTCCCATCTGTGCCTGGGACAGCCGGGGCCACGCCTTAACAATGGAATATGATGCCCTGCGACGGCCCACTCAACGGTCCGTAGAAGGCACAGACCCTGTCCATTCAGACCCGCGCACTGTGGGAAACCCTAACCCTATTCTGTATGAAAAAGTGGTGTACGGCGAGGACTATGCAGGCGGCAGGGAGGCTGCTGCTGAACAAAACCTTCTCACCCGCGCATGGAAGCAGTTCGACAGCGCCGGTGTGGTAACAAACGAGACCTGTGATTTTAAGGGCAACCTGCTGCGTAGCAGCCGGAGGCTGGTGAGAGACTACAAGACAGCACCGGACTGGAAAAAGTTCCCGGAACCTGAAGTCCGGCCTGACGACTGGGAGGAGGAGCTCTTTTTAAGCAGTACCCGATATGATGCCCTGAACCGACCCATCCAGTTAGTGGCTCCCCATGCAGGCAGCGAGACGGATGTGATCCAGCCGGGCTATAATGAAGCTAATCTACTTGAGAAATTAGACGTCTGGCTCAAACACGCCGGGGAACCGGCTGAACTGCTGAGACCGGATACCGCAGACGAGCACTTTGTCACCAATATCGATTACAATGCCAGGGGACAGCGTACGCTGATCCAGTACGGCAATGACGCTGAGACCCGCTACCACTACGATCCTGCAACTTTTCGATTGACGCATCTTTACACGCGCCGGGATATTTCCTACAATGAAGACTGCGGTGATGAACCTATTAACTATCCCGCACCCGAGACACCGCCACAAAACACACCTTGCGGGCTACAAAATCTTCATTACACCTACGACCCTGCAGGCAACATCACCTCTATCCGCGATGACGCCCAGCATATCATCTATTTCAACGGAGAGGTGGTGAGGCCAGATGCGGAATACAAATATGATGCTATTTACCGCCTGATTGAAGCCCGCGGAAGAGAGCACATCGGGCAGGCATCAGAGCCGCAGGCCACCTGGCACGACAGTAACCGGATTAACCTGGCGCACCCCAATGACGGTCAGGCGATGCGCAACTACTTTGAGTTCTATAAATATGACGAGGTCGGAAACATCCTTAAATTCGACCATAAAGCCAAAAGAGGCAACTGGACCCGTGCGTATGAATATGACGAGCCGAGCCTGATCGAATTAGAAAAGAACAGCAATCGCTTAAGTCGCACGGTTGTTCATCCCAATGCTAATCATCCGGTCTCAGAACCGTACGCTTACGACCCCCATGGCAATATGACTTCGATGCCTCACTTGCCGGAAATGGCATGGGATTTCAAAGACCAGATGCAGATGGTGGATAAGGGCGGCGGCTGCATGGCGTACTATGTTTATGATGCTGGGGGGCAGCGGGTGCGCAAAGTGATCGAACAGAACGGCAGGCGTATGAATGAGAGGTTCTACCTTGGCGGGTTTGAGGTTTACCGCAAATATAACGGTGGTGACAGCGATGTCACGCTAGAGCGGGAGACACTGCATGTGATGGATGACCAGCAGCGGATCGCGATGGTGAAGACCCGAACTCAGGGCGATGATCACTCACTGCCACAGCTTATCCGCTACCAGTTGGGCAACCATCTCGGTTCGGCCAGCCTAGAGTTGGACTGGGAAGCCCAGGTTATCTCTTATGAGGAATATTACCCTTATGGGAGCACGTCGTATCAGGCAGTGCGGAGTCAGACAGAGACGCCCAAACGGTATCGATATACGGGTATGGAGCGGGATGAGGAGACTGGGTTGAATTATCATGGGGCGCGGTATTATGCACCGTGGTTGGGATTGTGGACTAGCTGCGATCCAGAGCCCCTGACGATTACCGAAAGGGGCTCGGACAAGTACGCTTCCAACTCAGGTACTAGCATACTTTCGAGTCCACTCTTACCATCATCATCTGCCTGGAATCATGATATGCAACCACTACCTGATATGGCAGTAAGTCAGAGCTTTCATAGGGCTAAGGATCAATCTGTTTTACAGAAAAGTAACCACCACAGAGGTTCCAAACCCCCAATTCATTCCAAGATGGAAAACAATGGTTTTTATCGATATGCCGCTAACAATCCGATCCGGTATGTGGATCCAGAAGGTGCAGAAATCGTTGTCAGTCCACACGAGATAACTCTTGGCGATTTGGGTGCAGTTTATCTATTCCACCGCGATGTTCGAGTACAAGTCCAGGCTGAATTGCAGCGCCTTGACCCAAGCGCCAGAGTTAACATGACTAATGGACATGTGTATTTTGATACTTCTGTCAGTTTTCAAGGCCATGAGCGAGGACATGCATTGCTTCAAAGATTGGTACAAAGTCAACATCGTGTCGAAATAAATCAAACCGGGGGACAAAACGAAACTATACCCACAGATAGAGAGGCTGCATCAGATCCGAATACAGGTTCTGGCTCGATCATAAGTTTAAATCCTACTTGTCGCGTACCCATTCCTGTTTACATCCAAGGTCAGGTTGAATTTCAGGATTCACCGCTGCATATTACCCTTGGTCACGAATTGATTCATGCCGATCAAATGCGACGAGGAAGATATACACTATCTCAGTATAGGCTTTTTGCGGGTACTCCATTACTTGAATCACTTCCACTTTGGGGGCAATTACCTCCAAGGACAATGCCGTATCGGAGTCTTAGCGGTGAGTATTTACATGCACGGATAGACGAAGTGCGAGACGTTGGCCTCACTGACTTGCCAAGCTATATAGTCACGGAAAATCAGCTTCGGCAAGAGAGCGGCCTTCCTCCTCGCGATAGATACGTACAATTTTCATGGCAATAGCAAGGTACGGAGTATTTCATTCACCATCAACGACATAGGTTATGGCAACAAAACATGATATATAGCACGAATCTTTGAATGTCATTAAACGAATTTGGTGTGTAAACGCAACCTACGATCTTAAATCATTGCTTAATGAGTAGCCCAATAGGGTACATCCTGAAGTGCACCATCACGCTGAAGAAAGGAGAAATTCCAGTGACTATTAAATCGATGTTCCTGATATAGAAAAGTCCAGTGGATATATCATCAAACGTCGGATCCACCGGACTGATGGAAGTCCATTTGCCGGCGCTGTTGTCCACGCATTTGACAAAGACCTGCGCAGCGAAGAACCACTGGTGAAGCCAGAACAGACAAACAGGGAAAGCATAAGGTCAAATTGAATATGAGCGAATTGTTGATGATATCACCTCACTTCATAAGGATGCCAAAGACACTCCCATATCAGAGCTGAACAAAGATGAAGAACATCAGGATATTTCCTTCCTGACGGGTGAAACCGGCTGGTCTGCGGATAAACGGGTGCATCTGATAATAGCCCATCGCTTGAGCGCCATATCAAAGATCGAGCCCGAGTTCTTTTATGCGCTGTTATAGGAAAACACGCTGTCAAATATAGATTCCGCCGCACGGGCCCGTTTCGTATTCAACCTGCAGACGGAGCTGAAGCCGCTGATTTACGATGTAGCGTTGTTGGGCCATAAACGTGATCCTTGTGATTGGGGTCGCTACCTGCCGCCAGCCGAAACACATGTTAAAGCCAGCCCGGAACCAGTCCGTAGTCGTCATCCTACTCAGGCGCAAGCGTCGCAGCACCTGGTGAATGGCAGGACCAGAGCCGTCCGTTCGAGCAGCCACCAACGCAGTTATGAAGATAGGCATGAACACCACCAGGTCCCCGACTACGGCAAAGAAGTGCAAGCAGATGAGAAGTTCTGAAGGTCAAAAGGAAAAACGCATAAGTAGTGGGAGATGGATGAAATTATGGATATGATAAAAAGAATAAAGGAAAAGCCAAAAGTTAATTATGATGGGGAGAGCGATACGCTTTATATTCTCATAAAAGAAGGGCCGGAAGAGGAATTCATTGAGGTTGCGGATGGCGTCGTAATAGAATTGGATACAAGGAAAGAAATTATAGGAATTGAGATATTACATGCATCAGAGATTCTTGAACCTTTGCTGCATAATAAAATGATTACGGCCCCATAATATTAAACTGCAATCTCGATCCGGTCGGCGCGAACTGGGTGACCATCGGTGTGGATTATCCCGCACGGGAGGCCGTCAAACAGTTGCAGGACGCGGACCTCTTGCAGATGGTGACGTCGGTGGATGTCCAGGCGAAGTCCACAGACCTGAACACTGATGTAATTCACCGGGATATGCGCGATCGTGAATTCCTGGATATGTGCAAGGCGCTGGGGGGCGGTTGCTTGACCATTTCGCTGGCAAAGGTGCAGCATGACCTGCTGACCTACCAGACCATGCGCCACCTGATGTGCGATTTTACCCGGCGGGCGGCAAGAGAAGCAGGCGACTACAGAGAGCATCTCAGTGATGAGCCCGATTCGGTGGTATTTATCAACCCGGATGACGTGTGAGCAGAACTTAAGACGCCGCATACTTCATTGTACCGAAAAACGCGGTCCCGGGTCGCAAGTTACTAATGAACAATCTCGACACTTCTGATATCCGGCATCTCTTCCTTCAACCGTTTCAAAACACCGTCCTGTACAGCCACCGCTGGTATCGGACAACTGCCGCATGAACAATCGGTCCTGACCTTGAAGGTCACAAGGAAATTGCTGAATGTAACTGGTACGCGGGTCTTTTCAAGAGCGATCTTCACAACCCCATCACTGAAACCTACCAGAGTTATATCGCCCCCATCTGCTTTCAGAACTGGGCGTATGCTCTCCTGTATGATTTTATCTATCATCTCAAACAACGCACTTTCATCCATCGGATTTGTGACACCTCTCAGAAATATCTATGTGAACAGTGCTAATAAGACTTCGCTGGATACTGTACGCTCAGAAGCATATCACTTATGGTATAAATACTGCTAAACCGAGAAGAGGTTCACATTACACTCACATTCTTTGTAGCTTTTTTACCTTAGCAGATTGTCCAAATTAGGCTTTGGGAGGTCTCAACATTGTCTTGTGAGATTTATACATCACATCAAACGTTGTAATATAAATGACTACATGACGAAATTGATTTCCGCTTTTCATCTGTATAATTTGTTCATTCTATTATGCCACAGAGGACACAGAGAGCACAGAGATGTCTTTAGGTCTTCAAGCTGCTCGCAGATGGCAACTTTGTAGCCTTTCTTTATCAGCCGGGGCAGGTATGAGTCTATGGCGTGGTAAGGTATGCCTGCCAGGGGCATCTTCTCGCCTTCTTTGTCCCTGCCCCTGGTGGTGAGGGTGATGTCCAGTTCCCTGGCCATGGTGGCCGCATCCTCGCCGAATAATTCATAGTAGTCGCCCATCCGAAACATGATGAGAGCATCGGGATGCTGCTGCTTGGCTTCGTAGTACTGGCGCATGGCAGGGGAAAGTTTTTGCATGGGGTGGACT
>JAGLQN010000219.1 GCA_023136835.1 Candidatus Omnitrophota bacterium
GAAGCCAAGACGCGATTAGCGCCGGCGGGCGATATGATGGTTTAGTCGGTCAATTAGGAGGACCGAAAGTGCCGGCTATGGGCTTTGCGTTGGGGATGGAACGTACTATTTTGGCTATGGGAAAATCTCAAGAGTTGAGCGTTACACCTCCCGAGGTGTATCTTATTAGTTTAGATGACCGGTCGTTTAAAAAAGGTTTTGAGATACTCAGTATTTTAAGAAGCATGGATATCCCCAGCGATATGAGTTTCCGCGTTTCATCATCAATGAAAAGCCAAATGCGCTTAGCTGACAAAACAGGGGCACGGTGTGTTATTATCATGGGAGAATCGGAGTTGGAAAAAGAATCTGTTTCCTTAAAGGATATGGAAACCGGAGAGCAGGAAGAGATCAGTATAAAAAATAACGATTATGCGGGCTTGATCGATAATCTTAGGGAAAGGCAACAATAATCTATGTTACGTACACATACATGCGGGGAATTAAGGAAAGAACAAGGGGACCAAGAAGTTACCTTGTGCGGGTGGGTTCATGCCCGGCGCGATCATGGAAAATTAATCTTTATCGATGTCAGAGACCGCTACGGTTATACGCAAGTTGTCTTTGTCCCTTCCGTCAGCAAAGAGGCTCATGATATCGCGCAAAAACTTGGGCCGGAGTTTGTTGTTAAAATTTCAGGGAAAGTCGTTGTTCGTCCCGAAAAGATGGTGAATAAAGATATTCCTACAGGGGAAGTAGAGCTTTGCGCGGAGAAGCTTGAGATCCTCAATACCAGTGAGGTTCCGGTTTTTGAGATTGATGATGAAGCGGATGTTTCCGAGGAGTTACGCTTAACATATCGTTATCTGGATTTAAGGAGACAGAAGCTCTTAAGCGCCCTTCAAGTCCGCCATAAGGTTTGTTCTGTCGTCCGGAATGTTTTTAATGAAGAGAAATTTGTTGAGGTGGAAACGCCGGTTTTGACAAAATCGACACCGGAAGGAGCCCGGGATTTTCTTGTTCCGGCGCGTCTTAACCCGGGCCATTTTTTTGCTTTGCCTCAATCTCCGCAACTTTTTAAGCAGATCCTGATGGTTTCGGGTGTTGACCGGTACTTTCAAATCGTGAAATGTTTTCGCGATGAAGACTTGCGGGCTGACCGCCAACCGGAATTTACACAGATCGATATGGAGATGTCTTTCGTTACCGAGGAGGATGTTTTCGCGGTAACAGAAAAACTTTTCAAAAGCATATTCAAAGAGGTCAAAGGCGTTGATCTTTCAACACCTTTTCCGCGGATGACCTATGCCCAGGCGCAGGAAAAATACAAGTCAGATAAACCGGATACACGTAAAGAAGGAGAAGAGTTCGCTTTCACATGGGTGGTCGACTTCCCGATGTTTAAATACAATGAAGATGAAAAGCGCTGGGATAGCGAACATCATCCGTTTACATCGATCAAGGAAGAAGATCTGGCCTATCTGGAAAAGGGAGAATTTGATAAGGTGCGGGCGAATTCCTATGATCTGGTCCTCAACGGAAACGAGATCGGGAGCGGTTCGATCCGTATACATAAAAAAGATATACAAAAGAAAATATTTGATATAATAGGTCTCGACAAAAAAGAGGCCGAAGAACGTTTTGGTTTTCTGTTAAAAGCCTTTGAGTACGGCGCGCCCCCGCACGCGGGAGCGGCCTATGGTCTTGACAGGTTGATCGCTATCCTCATGGGATTTGAATCTATAAGAGATACGATCGCTTTTCCTAAAACACAAAAGGGAAACTGTTTAATGACCGATGCTCCTTCTTATGTTGACGCAGGGCAATTACAAGAACTAGGGTTAATGACGATTAATAAAGGCCGTACCCATCCGGTTAAGTGATGGGGTACGAGCCTTGTCATTTCACCTTAATGGTGAATGATGAGAATGATGGGAGGCAAAAATGCCTAAGAACGTATTACGAGGATTAAGTGTTATTGTGGGAGTGCTGTTTCTTTTTGGTTGCACGGGAACTAAAAATGTTTCAATCCAGCGCTATATTGAGGTCAAAGACCGTGTTGACCAGAATATGGAAGAAGGAAATGCCGGGTTCTTGTCGGGAACGCCACAGCCTGAAGACCGGAGCGGGATCAGAAAAACACGTAAGACGTATGTCGTGGAGGTTTCAAAAGAGGCCGTAGAGGAAACAGAAGAGGTTGTCATTGAGAGTGGTGACGCTCTCATGGAAGAATCTGCTTATGACGAAGAGGATGTGAGCTACGATTTAAAGGATGAGGATTACGATTCCGCAGGATTCGCGGCTACAGAAGATAATCTGGGCGTATCCTATGAGGAAGCAAACATTTCTGAAGATATGGGTGAAACTGTAAAACCCGCATCATCCTTTGTTGAATATACGGTTCAGAAGGACGATACGATGCAGAAAATCTCCAAGAAATTTTATGATTCCTACAGCAAATGGCCTAAAATCTATGAGGTCAACAAAGATGTGATCAGTAATCCTGACAGGATCAAGCCTGGAATCGTACTCCAGATCCCGACGGAATAAAAGTTTTCATAATTATTGAGGAATTTTTGTGGAACGAACGATACTTTTTGATGACAACAAAGATCTTCAGATCGTTATTGGTAAATATGACCAGAATCTCAAATTAATTGAGAAGGAATTAAATGTCAAGATCGTCCAGAACGATCTTGGACTTAAGGTCTCCGGAAACCGGTCCCAGGTTGATAAGGCTTGTGAGCTCTTTGATTATTTAAAGGGCATTATTGATACCGGCTCTGAAGTCAAGACGCGGGATATCAGTTATGCCCTTAAGTTAGCCGAGCCGGATGAAGGCGTTGACTTTAAAAAACTGGCCAAAGAAAAAATCGATGTTTCGGTCAGGGGTGTTCTTGTCACGCCAAAAACGAAGGGCCAGATTGAGTATGTGGATGCGATCAAGCGGCATGATATTGTTTTTGGCATCGGCCCGGCGGGAACGGGAAAAACCTATCTGGCCATGGCGATGGCCGTCAATGCCTTCAAAAAAGGATTAGTCCGGCGGATTATTTTGACGCGACCCGCGATTGAGGCCGGAGAGAACCTTGGTTTTCTTCCCGGAGATATGGTAGAAAAAGTGTTGCCGTATCTGCGGCCGCTTTACGACGCTATTTATGACATGATGGAGGCTGATAAAGTTGAAGAGCTTACCGAACAAGGGATCATTGAGGTGGCTCCTTTGGCATTTATGCGGGGACGGACGCTCAATGATGCTTTCGTTGTTTTAGATGAAGCCCAGAACAGCACGCCGTTTCAAATGAAGATGTTTTTAACCCGCCTTGGTTTTGATTCCAAAACAGTGATTACCGGGGATATTACGCAAAGTGACCTTCCTAAGGGATTGCCCAACGGGCTTTGCGATGCTGAAAGGATCCTTCAAGATATTGATGGCATCCGTTTTGTCCACTTAACAGGCGACGATGTTGTCCGCCATGAACTTGTTCATCGGATTATAGAGGCCTACGCGCATGATAGCAAAGCTTAGCGAAAGTGTCCGGAAAAATATCAGGGATGTTCTATTGGCAGTGATCTTCGTGGCTGTCTTCACGGTATTCTGTTATTTTGTGGAGTATTCATTGATCATTTCACTCTTTTTGCTGTTCCTCGGGATCCATCTCAGGTGCTGCGGGAAGGGAACTCTTAAAACATTTCTCAATTTGGGATTACTCTTAACGCTGATTCTTTTTACGGCCCATATCATATCTTACTACACGGATTGGCCGGCATATTATATTCCTGTCGCCGGTATAGCCATGTTGACAATGCTCCTTTTTAATGATCTGCATTTGTCTTTTCTCATGGGATTGGCCAGCAGTGTTCTGGTTAGTATCTTCCTGCACGGCGATTTTGGTATGATGTTGACATTTTTCTTGGGCAGCCTCGCCGGTGCCTATTCAGTCCGTGATGCGCGTGCTCGTGACCAGTTGATCAGCGCTGGCCTTTTTGTCAGTGTTATTCATCTTATATGCCTCGTTTTGTTAAATCCGAATTTTTCAATGTTTTTGGATAAAGGTTTCAGCAGGAATTACATATATCCGTTAGCGGCTAGCGGTTTTATTTCTGCCTTTCTCGTTGTGGCCACATTGAAGATCTTTGAGCAGACATTTCATGTTTTGACGAATTTCAGCTTATTGGAGATCGCTGATAGCAACCGGCCTATTTTAAAACGTATGGCCCTTGAAGCTCCTGGAACGTGGCAACATAGCTTAACTGTAAGCCAATTATCAGAAGCGGCGGCTGATGTGATCGGTGCCAATGCTTTATTAACAAGGGCGGGAGCTTATTATCATGATATCGGTAAAATTGCCAAATCGGAATATTTCACGGAGAATCAAATGCTCACGGACAACAAGCACGATTATATCGAGCCTTCGATGAGCCGGCTTGTTATTCTTAATCATGTTAAGGAAGGTATTGAATTAGCCAGGAAAAATAAGGTTCACCCGATCATCATTGACTTTATTCCTCAGCACCACGGGACGAGTCTCATTTACTATTTCTATCAAAAGGCCCTTGAGGTCGCGGATGAAGGGAAGATTGTCAGCGAAGAAAATTTCCGTTATCCCGGGCCTAAGCCACAGACGAAGGAAACAGCGATCATACTGCTGGCTGATTCGGTCGAAGGGGCATTGCGGGCTTTAGATGACACCACCCCGACAAAGATCGAAGAAACCGTAAAAAAGATCGTGAATAACAAATTTATTGACGGCCAGCTCGATGAATGCAGCCTGACGCTCAAGGAAATTGATAAGATCTCATCAACCTTCATACGTATTTTGAGCGCGATGTACCACGCGCGCGTCAAATATCCGGAAAAGAAAAATGGAAATAGCATTCGAAAATCTACAGAAAAAGGTAACACTCAACCCTCCCCAGATTCTCAAGACCGCCGCGACAATCCTTCGTCATGAAGGTGTCGATAATGTATCCCTGTCCATTGTTTTTGTTTCTCGTCAAAGGATCCAGGCTTTAAATAAGAAATTCTTAGGGCGTGATTATGCCACGGACGTGCTGGCGTTTAATTTATCGGAACGTAGGGGCACGGTACCCGCCTTCCGGCGAGGCAAGCGCCGTGCCCCTACCGTTCGAAATGCTAGGCAAATCGCAGGCGATATTATCATTTCGACGGATGCTGTTGTGAAAAATGCCCGGATTTATAAAACAGGGCTGTCAGAAGAGCTGGCTCTCTATGTGATCCACGGGATCCTTCATTTATTGGGATTTGATGACCATAAGACGCGCGATATTCAAAGAATGCGCAAAAAAGAACAACAGCTATTAATGTTTTTAGGGATAACAACTAAAAAACTTATTCGTCATAACAAATAATGATCCGATCAACAGAAGGTATTGTTTTAAAAACGTTTGATCTTAGGGAAACAAGCCGTATTGCGTCCTTTTTTACGAAAGATTGCGGCAAAATAAAAGGGGTTCTTAAGGGGATACGTGCCGATTCGAGAAAATTCGGCAGTAGTGTTGATAGGTTCTCGGTTAACGGCCTTGTGTATTATGAATATCGACGGAGCGATCTCCATTTAATCAGCCAGTGCGATCTTAAACAGTTTTATTTCTCTATTCGGAAGGATTATAAGCGCAATGTGGCCGCCAATTACATGCTTGAACTGGTTGATACGGTTATGCCTCTAGAACATGCCAACAAAAAGGTTTATCGTTTAATGTTGGATTATCTTGGCAGTTTAGAGACGGTTGAAGATATTGACAAGTTGGTTCATATTTTTCAGATCAAGATCCTTTTATTATCGGGGTTTCGCCCGCATATCGACGCGTGTGTAAAATGCCACAAAAAGGTCGAGAATAAAGCCAGGTTCAGTTTAAGGGCAGGCGGGCTTATTTGTTCGCAATGCCCCACATCTGAAACACATTTTACCGCGATCTCCAGGGGGACGATTGCCTCAATGCTGCATATTGAGCAGAGTGATTGGGCCAAAAGCTCGCGGTTAGGGTTGACGAATACGGCCAGAAAAGAATTGAAATATATACTCAACAACTTTTTAGTGTATCATTTAGAAAAGAAGATCCGGTCAGCAAGGTACTTGTCCTGATATTATGATAAAAGTTTTTGTTTCACGTGGATGCTTGTTGACTTAAAGTGATGAGCAATTATAATGAAGGCAATATTTGTTTTTAATTAAGATTCTCTTGAGGTGTTTATATGAAGATTGTCGTCCAAAGGGTCAGCGAGGCGCAGGTTTGTGCTGATGGTCAAATCGTCGGTCAGATCGGTAAAGGATTATTGATTTTTCTCGGCATCGGCAAAGAGGACACAGAAGACGATGCTGATTATCTGGCTCAGAAAGCAATCCAGATGAGAATATTCGAGGATAAAGAAGGCAAGATGAATCTCTCCTCCTTTGATGCCCTGGGCGAGGTCCTTGTTGTTTCCCAATTTACTCTTTACGGCGATTGCCGCAAAGGCCGGCGTCCTTCATTCGACAAAGCAGCTGATCCGGAAAAAGGGGAAGCTCTTTACGATTATTTTGTCACCGCATTGCGGCACCAGAATATTAATGTCGAGACAGGAACATTTCAGGCCATGATGGAGGTTAAGCTTGTGAATGATGGGCCGGTGACATTTATTTTAGAAAGCGGCTCGTGACTAGTGACTCGTGGCTAGAATTGTTGATTAAAAAAGGAGTTACGGGTTACGGAACACGGGCGACGAAGCACGATATATTATGAAACTAATTGATACCCACGCGCATTTAGACCATATTGAGAATTTGGACCAAGCTTTGGAAAATGCTGATGCCGCGGGTGTCGAGAGTATCGTCGCTGTGAGTGTTGATGCGGCTTCCTGCCGCAAGAACCTGGAGATTAAAAAAGCCGCAAAAAAGCCGGACATCTATCTGGCGATGGGCATGCATCCTTCTGAAGTCAATCTTGATGAACTGGATGCCTGCGTTGAATTGATCCGGAATGAAAGAAGTGAATTGACCGCTATCGGCGAGATCGGCCTTGATTTCTGGTATAAATGGGTCCGCAAGGATTCAGAAAAAAAAGACGCGCAGCGCTCGGCCTTCCGTGCTTTTTTGGAGCTTGCTGGAGAATTTAATTTGCCGCCGGTGATCCATACTCGCGGCACGTGGCGGGAAAGCTTCGATACTGTTAAGGAAATGGGTATTCAAAAGTGCGAGTTTCACTGGTATAGCGGACCGATAGATGTTTTAAAAGATATATTGGATAGCGGCTATTATATTTCGGCGTCGCCGAGTTTGGCGTACAGCCCTCAATCGCGGGAAGCACTCAGCTATGCCCCGATCGAGCGTGTCATGATTGAAACGGATAGCCCTGTTTTCTATAAGAATGGAAGCGATAAGGAAGGGTTTCTCGCCGAGCCAAAAGATATTTTCAAGACCTTAAAAGCCTATTGCGTGTTAAAAGATGTCGAAGAGGAACCTGCTCTTGAGATTTTCAACCGGAATGCCAGGGAGTTTTTTCGCCTGGGCTGATTGATAAAATAAAAATGGAGTATTAACCTTTTAAGAATTGGGGGAATTGTGAAAAAACTGATCATTATTCTTTTTTGTATCGTTATTGCCGCTGTTGGGATTACTGTATATCTTCAGACGCAAAAAGAAGAGTCTTCCATAGAGAATATTCTTCCTGAAGGCGCCCTTGTTTATGTGCAATTAAATGATATTGAAAAAAACCTCAAACAAATGGCGTCAATGCCGTTCTGGAAAGCTATTAGCGGTATTAACTATGATCTCCTGACGCGGAAAAATATTATCATTCCGAAGCACAAGGCATTTATTGATCTTTTCAGAACCCAAGCTTCACAGATAGTGAAAAGTCCCATGACCAAGAAGTTGTTTGGCCGGGAAGTGGCTTTCGCGGTTTACCCGTTCGATAAGGATATTGGCGCGCTTGTTCAGGAAATGAAATCGTTCAATCCCGGGATTATTGAAGAAGTGTTATCCGGGGGTTTTCTTGCCACGCGTATTGACCCTGACGTTCAGTTCGCCGAACTTCTTTCAAGATCTTTCAGCCAGTATGGAGCGAATGTCTCTCAAGGGCAGATTGAGTACAAAGGGGAAATCATCCGCACAATTACCCTATCGAAAGTCGGCGTGAAATTTTCTTTTGTGCGTCTAAATGATGTTCTGGTATTCGGTATGGGGGAAAGAGCCGCGCGCATGAGTATCGATGCTTTTAAAGGGAATAAACCGTCATTAGCCCAAGACCCGCAATTCGTCGAGGCCCGCTCAACATTCCGTGGTTCATCGGGCATGGTCGGATTTCTTGATTTTGAAATATTTATGAACTTGCTCAAAGACCAGACAAAGAACCTTGCCGGTTTAGCAGGGGGAGAATCTGAAGGCATGCGGGCGCAACAACAATTAGAAGATGTTCTTGCGAAAATGTCCGGTATTAAAACGCTGGCTTTTTCTTCCGAGTTAGGGCCGATTATGAAGTTTAACACCCGTCTTTTGATTGATCCCAGGAAAACGCACCCTGAATATGCTCACTTTTATACCTGCCCTTCCCAGGTTAACAAGACGATAAATTTTATACCTAAAGAGGTCCTAGGGTATCAATGGAGCAACTGTTTTGATCTGGATTATTACTGGAAAGAGATAAAGAAAGAAATGGAACGGACTAGCACGGCAGCGTTAAGAGTTGACGAGTTGGAAGAAAAAATAGGTTTCAGTATCGAGGGTGATATTTTGCCGGCGTTTGGCGATGAGATCGGGGGATACGTCTCTGATATACAGATAAGCGGGTTTTTTCCCATTCCAAAGTTTCTGTTTTTTATCAAAATAAAAAATAAAAACAAAGCGGAGCACTTGCTCGCGAGATTAAAGGAACAGCCGTTGGCAATACTTCAAGATGAGAATTACGATGGTATTGCGCTGAAATATCTTGCCTTGCCCTTTGGGGAAGATGTGCAGCCGGGATACTGTTTTTTGGACAATTATCTGCTGATGGCGTCAAGCCGTCAGCTTCTTAAGAGTTCCATTGACGCGTCAGGAAACGCTTCCGTGTCGTTGTTGGCCAGTCCGGATTTCAAGGAGATCAATTTCGGATTAACGGATAAGAATAGGAGCGTTCAGTTTGTTAAAATAGGAACAGTTATCGAGAAGATAAAAGGGGTTATTGGATGGTCTAATGACTGGATGAATGCCCGCAACCGGAAAGCCCAGGCTTTTAAGATGGGAAGTGAAAAGCCTTTAGAGGAGGTTAAAGCGGGCATTACCGTAAAGACAGGTGAGCTGCAGGATATGCGCGATAATATCATTCTTCTGGAAGATGAGGTCTGGAATTTAGAAAGCAAGGGAGAAGACATGGAGGCCCTGCAAACACAGATTAACGATCTAAAAAGTCAGATAGAAGCTAAAGAACTGGAACT
>JAGLQN010000022.1 GCA_023136835.1 Candidatus Omnitrophota bacterium
GTTTTACATAAATCCTTGATCTCGATCATGTTTTATACCTGTAAAATAAAATAGAACAGCGTCGTGAAGAAACAATCCGCTATAATGATCAGAATAAATGAGATCACCACCGCCGTGGTCGTTGATCTCCCCACTCCTTCAGCGCCGCTTTCAACATTTAAGCCCTGATGACAACCGACCAAAGCAATAATCGCCCCGAAGAAGACCGCCTTCGTCAAGCCCGTCACAATATCTTTAACCGTTAAAGCTTCAGTGATCATCGTAAAATACAATGTCGGACTTATGAACAACTTGTAGACGCAAATCACATATCCTCCCATTATTCCGACGAGATCAGCAAAAACCGTTAAGATCGGAAGCATAATGACCAACCCTAAAAACCTCGGAACCACCAAATACTTCACCGGATTGACCGCAAAAGCCCGAAGCGCATCCACTTGTTCGGTCACTGTCATAGATCCGATTTCAGCTGTGATCCCCGCACCAATACGCCCAGCGACGATCAATGCAGTCAAAACAGGAGCTAACTCCCTTGTCAAAGAAACCGCCACCACAGACGGAATATAAATCTCAGCCGACATCTCAAGCATAAGATAGGCCATCTGCAGCGCCATGATCATTCCAATAAAGAACGCCACCAGCGCCGCGACTAAAAAACTTCCCGGACCGATCCGCTTTGCCTGACTTAACACCCGGTACATCTTAAAAGGCGGTGTAAAAATATGGTACAGCGTCCTGCCAAAGAGCAGCGTCAGCTCTCCGACGTACCTGACGAAACGGAAAACAATGTTCCCCGAATAAGAAACAATATTGGTAAGCATGTGCGAGATCCTGTCTAAAATTTGCGGCTCCGCTCGATGCCGAGCATGTCGATCTCATCCCCTGACGAAGGCCCGATCCCTAGCGCATTCCCTTTTTTAAAATGATACTTGAACTCCGTCGTTCCGGAATTTTCGGGATTCAGACGCTTGATAATCCATTCCAGTTCTGACCCGGAATCACTAACTAACGGGGATAGTGTCAGCGCCTTTATTTGTTTCTTGAAATTCTTTTTATCACTTAGATCAAACGGCCCGTCTAAAGAAAAACTAACACCGTCCGACTTTGAAACAGTGGAATGGGCAATTTCCATAAACGGATACACTCCTTCGATGTTCAAAACAATAGTGTTGTAATCTAACTTTTGAACAAACCCATCCCTGCTCTCGAGGCTTCCTTTAAGCTCAAGATGATCGAGAGAACCGGAAGCTTTAATTTCGCCGAAGATATTCCCGGAAGATTCATACTTTTTGCCTGAACCCCAAAAATTGAGAAAATCGCTCATATCGACACCCAGCAAATTAAAAGCAACATCCAAGTTATAGGGAGCGATCAGACCCAGATATCCTTCACATGTCAGGTTTCCAACCGATAATGCCATGACATACAACCTCTTATCCTTGATTTCAAAACGACCGGAAAGTTCATTGATCGGCTTATAATTAACCAATGAATATTGACTCCAGATATTTCCCTGTAGAGTGGTGATATCAAACGGATTACCCGTACCATTTTCATTTTTAACAAGATCTATAGAACTTTCTATCTTGCTTAACAGATCGAAAAACGGAGTTTTAAGGTGGTCAATATCCAACGAAAAGCGGTAATTCGTCTCTGATATTCTCGTTACCTTAGCCGTTACCGAACTTTTTTCATCCAGATCTAAGACAATATGGAATTCATTGTTCGAAAGATCAATTTGCCCTTCAAAGAAAAATACTTTCCCGGCAAAGGAAAGCTTCGGCATAAAGGTAACAAGAACAATTAAAAGAAAAACTTTAAAGAATTTCATGAATCCTTTCGAAACATCGAATATCGCGCCTGAGGCTCATAAATCTTACGCTTATCAAACCGAATATTATTTAAAGACCAGAGCATCATCCTTTCGGTCAACCTTGATCTTATGGCTTTCCTTAAAATGCCCGCCAATAATATCTTCGGCTAACGGGTCTTCCAAAAGCCGCTGGATCGTCCGCTTAAGCGGCCTGGCCCCATAGATCAGATCAAAACCTTTCTCGACGAGAAGTTCAATAGCATCTTTTGAAAGCTCGATTTCAATATCTTTTTCTTTCAACCGATTGATCACTTCGTTGATCTCTAACTGAACAATATCATAAAGGTTCTCTCTTGTTAGAGACTTAAAGACAATGATATCATCCACGCGGTTCAGGAATTCGGGCTTGAATGTTTTTTTGACTTCTTCAAGAAGGCGCTCTTTCATGTCCTCGTAAGTCGCGCTTTCTTTAGGAGCAATAAAACCCAACGACCCCTGTTTACGTAACATTTCCGCGCCAACATTGGATGTCATAAGAATGATCGTATTACGAAAATCGACCTTCCTCCCTAAACTATCCGTCAGGCGACCTTCTTCAAAAACCTGCAGAAGAAGATTAAAAACGTCTTGATGGGCTTTTTCGATCTCATCCAGTAAAATCACCGAATAGGGTTTACGCCTCACCTTCTCTGTCAATTGCCCGCCTTCTTCATATCCAACATATCCGGGCGGCGCGCCGATGAGTCGGGAAACATTAAATTTATCCATGTATTCGGACATGTCGACCTGAATAAGAGCCTCTTTGCTGCCAAACATGAACTCAGCCAACACTTGCGCTAAAAGAGTTTTGCCAACACCAGTAGGCCCTAGAAAGACAAAAGATCCGATCGGCCGGCGAGGATCCTTGATCCCAGCACGCGACCGGCGAACGGCACGCGCGATGGCACTGATCGCCTCTTCCTGTCCGATAACCAAGTTTTTCATTTTCTCTTCCATTTTGAGCAACTTTTGGCTTTCCTTCTGCTCCAAACGGGCCAACGGAACTTTCGTCCATTGCGAGACAATACGGGCGATTTCCTCATAGCCTAACGTCAAAGTAACCTTGTCTCTTTCTTTAGACCATTCACTTTTGACATCCTCGAGTTTTGTACGCTTTTCCCGCTCAAGATCCCTCATTTTTGCCGCTTTCTCAAAATCCTGACTCTTAATATGTTCTTCCTTTTCCTGTTTTAATTTCTCGATCTCAGTTTCCAATTCTTTCACATCCGGAGGAGCAACCATGGCCTTAAGACGCGCTTGTGCTCCGGCTTCATCAAGAACATCGACAGCCTTATCAGGTAGAGCCCGTCCGGAAATATAGCGCTCTGAAAGACGGACCGCTGCGTCTAAGGATTCATCAGAAAACTTCACGCGATGATGCGCTTCATATCTGTCGCGAAGGCCTTTCAAAATCAGGATAGCCTCATCAATCGAAGGCGGATCAACCGTGATCGTCTGGAACCTCCGTTCAAGCGCAGCATCTTTTTCAATATGTTTACGGTATTCATCGAGCGTCGTAGCCCCGATACATTGGATCTCTCCTCGAGCCAACGCCGGTTTTAGGATATTCGCCGCATCGATCGCACCTTCGGCCGCACCGGCGCCGACAAGCGTGTGTAATTCATCAATAAATAAAATGATCTGACCCGAACGCTTGATCTCATCCATGATCGCCTTGATGCGCTCCTCAAACTGCCCGCGATATTTCGTTCCTGCGATCATAAGCGCCAAGTCAAGCACAACGATACTTTTGTCTCTGAGAATCTCAGGAGTATTTCCATCGACAATCATCTGCGCTAAACCCTCGACGATCGCGGTCTTTCCAACACCGGCTTCTCCTAAAAGAACAGGATTGTTTTTCGTGCGCCGGCTTAAAATCTGAAGGATGCGCTGAATTTCTTCTTCCCTTCCGATGACCGGATCCAATTTTCCGTCTTTTGCTAATTTATTAAGATTGCGTCCATAAGCGTTAATGGCCGGTGTTTTATCGGGTTTTGTGGGTTCCTCTCCACCGTATCCGGGTATCCCGGATCCCAATAATTCCATAACCTCATTGCGTAGTTTTCCAAGATCTAATCCGAGATTTAAAAGGACGCGATAAGCCATTCCTTCACCTTCTTTAACCAGTCCAAGAAGAAGATGTTCGGTTCCGATATAATTATGACCCAAAGCACGTGCTTCTTCCGCGGAAAGTTCCAACGCTTTCTTCGAACGCGGCGTAAAAGGAATATCTCCTAAAACCTGTGTCTGCGGTCCGGGCTGGACCAATTTCTCGACTTCGATCCGAATGGTCTCAAGGTCTAATCCTAGTTTTTGTAAAACAGCCGCCGCGACACCTTCGCCTTCACGGACTAGCCCTAACAGCAAGTGTTCGGTCCCGATATAATCATGATTGAACCGTCTCGCTTCTTCTTTAGCATAAACAATAACTTTTCTGGCTCTTTCGGTAAATCGATTAAACATCTTCCTCTACCCTCCTATCTTTTCGCGAATAAGATTGGCGCGTTTAGTATCTCGTTCTGATGCGGATAATTTTTTTCCCTCGATCTTCTGCAAATGCGCCGGCTGAATCATAATGAACAATTCATTGATCGCGTTACGGTCAACATCCCTTACAATATCCAAGTCGATCCCCAGCCGAACCATGGACAATAATTCAACAGTTTCCTGGCTGGAAATAATATGGGCATTTTTTAAGACGCCGTAGGAACGGAATATTTTATCTTCCAACATCGGTTTATTTTGTACCAACAAGGCTTGCCGTGCCTGCTCTTCTTGCTCGATCACTTGGCGGATCAAGCCGTTGATATTTTGAAGAACATCTGACTCAGCGTGGCCCATCGATACCTGATTGGATATCTGATAAAAATTGCCGCTGGCTTGTGTTCCTTCGCCGTAAAACCCTCTTGAAGCAAAATTCAATTTTGAAATAGCCGCCAATACTTTATTGATCTGCTTGGTCATCACCAAAGCCGGCAAATGAAGCATGACCGATCCCCGCATGGCCGTTCCGGTATTGGTCGGGCATGCCGTAAGATATCCCCAATGAAGTGAATAAGCAAATTCCAGCTCCTGGGATAAAGCATCATCAATCGTGTTAGCGATTTTCCAGGTTTCATCAAGATTAAATCCGGACTGCATGACCTGCAGACGCAAATGATCCTCTTCGTTGATCATCACTGACAGCACTTCCTCCTCGGAAACAATCAAAGCCTTGCCTTCCGGACTGCTGGCATGCTCGTGGCTCATTAAATGCCGCTCAATCAGAAATTGCTTGTCAACATTATCAAGCTCATTGATCTTAAAAAGTATGGATTTCTTAAAGAATTCGATATTCTCAGTCGCGTTCACAACAATTGCCAGAATTTCATTAAGTTCTTTCTTTCTGGCTTTATTCGGAAAGGGATTTCCGGCTAAATTACGCGCCAGCCGAATGCGTGAAGACATGACAATATTTGAAAATGCTCCTCTCCCCTTTAACCATTGCCCCGTATTGTAAATAAAGTCGTCTAGTTTCATTAGATATCCATTCCTTCGTCTAAAACGCCTATTTCTTGTCTCCCTTGTTTTCTAAATCCCGTATCTTATCCCGTATCTCTGCCGCCGTTTCAAAATCTTCCCTTTGAATGGCTTGCTGCAACTGCATTTTTAATTCCTGAAAACTTTCGATCTTTTTCTTCTCGGATTGAGAAATCTTCGTCGGAGACTTGCCCAAATGATGATTGGACCCATGAACTTTTTTTAGAAGCGTGCTCAAATGCATCTTAAAAGATTCATAACATTGGCTGCAACCCAAGCGGCCGAATTTTCTGAATTCATCATAGGTCATTCCGCAATTCGAGCATTTAACGCTCTCATGGGCTTCTTTTTTCGTCGGCTTTCCAAAATCCGCTAGACCCGCAAGCAGGTCTGCCAAGCCGAACTGCTGTTCCATCTGCACGCTTTTTTGCCGCGCGCACTCCTCGCAAAGATGCATCTCTGACATTTGATCATCGACAATTTCCGTCAGATGGACCGTTGCTTTTTTCTTTCCACAAATATCACATTGCATAATATATTTCCTTTTACGTAACTCGTTGCTCGTTGTTCGTGACTAGTGAGTAATGCTATAAAATACGATTTTTGGCGACAAAATACGAGCAACTCGTAACGAGCAACGAAGTTAATACTTTACGCCGTCTTTCGTTGTTTCTGTTTTAAACATCTTTATCATTTTCTTCGTCAGCGCGCCGGGCTGTCCATTGCCGATGACTCTGCCGTCGACTTTTACAACAGGAATGATCTCTGCCGCTGTTCCGGTTAAAAAACATTCATCCGCCGTATACACTTCGTGGCGCGTGATCAAGCGCTCTTCCGTCTTGATCTTAGTCTTTGCCGCCAAAGCCAGAACGGTATCCCGCGTGATCCCTTTGAGCCGCCCCTGACTCGGCGTCGAGAGGATGCCATCCTTGACAATAAATATATTATCCCCGGTACATTCGGCCACATAGCCTTGATGGTCTAACATAATAGCCTCATTATATCCCGAATTGCCGGCTTCGATCTTCGCCAATATGTTATTCAAATAATTCAACGATTTTAGCCGGGGATTAAGCGCTTCCGGACAATTGCGCACAGTCGGCACCGTGATAATCTCCATACCCTTGTTATACAGTTCCTTGGGATAAAGCGTGATCTTATCGGCAATAATAATAACGCCGGGTCTGCCAAAACATTTCTTTGGATCTAAACCAAGATCGCCTTCGCCGCGCGTGACAATCACGCGGATATAAGCGTCTCTCAGATTATTGGTCTTTAGCGTATCGACAACGGCCTTGATCATTTGTTTCTTGGTAAGAGGAAGATTGATCATAAGCGTATGCGCGGTTTCATAAAGCCGGTTAACGTGCTCTTTTAATTTGAATACAAGGCTCTTGTAAGAACGAATCCCCTCAAAAGCCCCATCCCCGTAGAGAAACCCGTGATCAAACACAGACACGGCCGCTTCTTTTTTACTAACAAATTTTCCGTTTAAATAAATTTTCATTTTTGCCTCGCTTTTTTCGATCAATTAATTGCCGCAGAAACCAATTCTCCATCCCTAATATAAATCGTCCTATGTGAACGCTCCGCAACATGTTCATCATGTGTCACGATCACAAGCGTTTGATTATTCCTTTTGTTTAAGTCCATTAACAAATGGATGATCTCCTGGCCGCTTTGCGAATCCAGATTACCCGTCGGTTCATCGCAGAAAACGATCCGGGGCTTATTGATCAGCGCCCGTGCAATCGCCACTCGCTGCTGTTCGCCTCCTGACAATTGATAAGGCTTATGGTGAACTCTCTCTTTCAATCCAACCTTATCGAGCATGTCCAATCCTTGCCCTTCAAATTGCCTCTTTGCTCCTTGCCGCATCTGGATCATTGCCGGCAGCAAGACATTTTCCAAAGCCGAGAACTCCGGAAGCAAATGATAGAACTGGAACACAAAACCAACCTTGTTGTTGCGGATCTTTGCCCTCGCGGTATTCTTCAAATCGTATATATTTTCCCCGTCAAGATGAACCGCGCCCTGGTCGGGCTGGTCTAACCCTCCGAGGACATGTAAAAGCGTCGATTTGCCGGCTCCGGAAGGCCCGACGACCGAGACAATTTCGCCTTCCTCGATCTTTAAATCAATCCCTTTTAGAACATGCAGCGCATTATTAGAGCGGAAGTAGGATTTACTGATATTAGACGCTTCAATGATCACAAATGATTTACCTTTTTATCGTTGCTTGTTGCTTGTCGTTCATGCTATTGCTAAAAATAATTCTTTATATCACGACTTACTAGTCACGAGCAACTAGCAACGATCAACGAATCATTCATACCGCAGCGCCTCTACCGGTTGGAGATTCGCCGCCTTCGCTGCCGGATAGATAGTCGCCAAATAACTGATCACTAGTGCCGCTCCCACAATGATCGCAATATCTACTGGCTGCAGATCAACCGGAACATGGTCAATAGAATAAATTTCCTCGGGAACTTTTACATATGTTTTTAGGATATAACTTAATCCGACGCCGCCGACCAACCCCCAAAACGTTCCTAGCGTGCCGATAAAAATACCTTGCTTGGTAAATATTCTTCGAATCGAACGTCGCGGTACCCCGATCGACTGCAGAATACCGATATCGTGAATTTTACTTGTTACCGTTACGATCAAGGTGCTAATAATATTGAACGAAGCCACCAGGACCATGAGCGTCAAGATAATAAACAAACCCCATTTTTCAAGGAACAAAGCTTCGAAAAGATTACGGTTAATATCGATCCAGGTTTTTACTAAAAACCCATGGCCGATGACCCCGTAAATGGAATCTTTTATTTCGCGAGCGGCATAAGGATCTTTTAACTTTACGCCGATACCTGTTGCTATATTCCCGTCCAGGCCGAAAATATCCTGCGCTTTATTAAGATGCACAAGGGCCAAATTCAGGTCATAATCCGCCATTCCCGTCTTAAAAATCCCCGCAACCTTTAGCTGGTACCGCCAGCCCTGTCCGGAAACACCTGAACCCAGTGAAATCACCGTAATGGTGTCGCCAAGACGATACCCAAAATACCGGGCTAATTCGCTACCAATAAAAACGCCATCATCGATAAGATCTTTCAATGTTCCTTTGATCAAATACTGATCGATCTTGGTAATCCGGGATTCTGTCTCAGGAAAAACCCCCCGGATAAAAATTCCCGTGGCCTGGCCAACGGCGCTCTCAAGGAAAACATTGCCCTGGATATAGGCCGACGAATCCTCGACACCCTCAATAACATTGATCCGTTCCCGGAGTTCATTAAATCCGCCGACACCGGTTTCTTTTTCGATCATCACATGCGGAGTTGTCCCAATAATTTTTTCGCGCAGGTTATTGCCAAAGCCGGTCATGACCCCGGTCACAACGATCAACGCCGTCACTCCGATGGCTACACCAGCTACTGAAACTAAATTGAGGAATGAAAGAAACCTTCCCTTGCTTGCTGTCAAATAACGATAACTAATCCAGTTTTCATAATTCATTATGAATGTTCCCAGCGCCCTATCCTACGACTGACTTCATTGCAGCGGTTTCATTAACGGAAACAAGATCACATCCCGGATCGATGGCGCATTCGTCAAGAGCATCACTAATCGGTCAACGCCGATCCCCAAGCCTCCCGCCGGCGGCATTCCGTATTCCATGGCCTTTAAGAAATCTTCATCGACGCAGCGATTCCCTGTTTCCACATCATCATCCAGGTCCTCCTGAAGGCGCTGCCGTTGTTCCTGAGCGTCATTAAGCTCGGAATAGGCATTGCCGACTTCCATTCCAGAGATAAATACTTCAAAGCGCTGGGAGATCGCTTTGTTATCGGGCGATGTCTTAGCCAAAGGACAGAGAAACGTAAAATAATCCGTAAAGAATACGGGATTGATAATCTCTTCCTCCTCGAGCATATCCTCGACGATCTTCATAACGGCCGAACGCGTTAGTTTATCGATCTTGATTTTTTGGCTCTTATGCGCCTTGACCTTATCAAGCATTATCCGCGCGTCATCTTCGGGATTGATATCAAACTTCTCTTTAACGACCTGCGCGAATGATCGTCTCTCCCACGGTACAGTAAAATCGATCTCTTTACCCTGGTAATTGACTTTACAGGACCCTGTAATTTCTTCGGCTAAAGAGCTGATCAAATCTTCTGTCAGTTTCATCATGTCCTGATAATCCCCGTAGGCCTGATAGACCTCGAGCATTGTGAACTCAGGATTGTGACGGGTGGAAACCCCCTCGTTTCGAAAATTGCGATTTATTTCATAGACACGTTCCAGCCCGCCGATAAGAAGCCGCTTCAAATATAGTTCCGGCGCGATCCGTAAGAATACATCCATGTCATAGGCATTATGCTGACTTTTAAAGGGACGGCCGCGCGCTCCACCAGCCATTGGTTGAAGCATCGGCGTTTCAACTTCCAGGAATCCTAACTTGTCTAAAAAAGCGCGGATATACGTAACGATCTTGCTGCGCTTGATGAAGATTTCTTTTATGTCCTTATTGGCAATCATATCGACATACCGTTGCCGATAACGAATATCAACATCCTTTAGGCCGTGCCATTTCTCGGGTAAAGACAAAAGCGATTTGGAAAGAAATGTTATTTCGGCAACACGGACACTTTGTTGTCCGGTCTTGGTAATGAATAATGTTCCTTTGATCCCGATGATATCGCCAATATCCAATGCTTTAACAACTTCAAACCCATTGGTTGTTACCTGCTGGACTTTGATAAAAAGCTGAATTTTACCGCTTTGATCTTCTAAATCAGCAAACACAACCTTTCCATGGCTGCGGCTAGCCATAAGGCGCCCCGCAATGATCACCTCTTTTTCTTCTTCAAACTCTTTTAAAACGTCAGAAATTGAACTGGTGCGGTCAAAACGCATACCATAAGGAGCAATATCGTGGTCTTTTAACTTTTTGAGTTTATCTAACCTAACTTGCCTGATTTCATCAACTTCCATAAAAATAAGTATCCCCACTAATATTCATATTAATAAAGTCAGATAGATTATATAGAAAAAGCTTCGAGGTGTCAATCAAAAGACAGCTATGTGCTTCGCCGAGAAATGGCTATAAAAATTTTTGTATTTATGAAAAATGACAGCAATTTGGAGAGAAAACCATGTTGTTCTAAGCACCAACAATGCAAATACCTGCCTTATTAGCAAGCTTGACGCACTTATCCCGATCGATAATAAGAGTCTTTTCCGCTTCGATCCCGAGACATTTTGCCTTAGACTTCATCATGGTTCTAATAGTGCGCGAACCAATAACAGGAACATCAAAACGGACATCTTGGTTGGGCTTGCTCATTTTGACAACAACAGCTCCGTCTTGAGCGATTTTTCCGCCGCGTAAAATAGTGCGGTCGGTCCCTTCCATAGCTTCAATAGCGACAATAGCTTTATCCTTAACGACAACCGTCTGTCCAACATCAATGCCGCCCATTTTTTTTGCAATCGTCGATCCAAAGGCAATGTCATCCAACTCATTTAATGTCGGCCCCCGTCGAGTAATCGTTCCTTTTGGAGCAAGATGTTCTTTGAGCAAAAACGTAGAATCCACCAGCTCCATTCCCTCGTCGTTTAAACGCTTCGCAACCGCGCTGAAAATCGTATCCGCCTTTCGGTCCTTAAGCGCTTCGAAAAGGCTTCGAAACTCATCATCAAAAGCAATGTCCTGCTCGAAAAGATTATTAGGATTGACTTGGCCGGCCATCATGACCTGCTTGACACCGGATTCTTTGAAAAATGCAAAAAGTTTTTTAAGTTCACCGACTTTGAACCAAGCGTATTGGTCGACCAGAAATTTCAGAAGAAAAGAAGCGTCTCCCTTGATGCCGGCCGCAATCACCTTGTAATCTTGGCTCTTGGCTTTCTGGGCGAAAAGAAGCGGAAATTTACCATTGCCGGCAATAAGCCCTAGAGATTTTGTTGGCATCTTTCGAAATCCCCCGAGAATAAGCGAAAAAAACGTCACAGATCACAAGTTGTTTCTCCGTGTGACATGTGACCCTTACCCTTGATTAACTGCATATTCCCCGTTCAGAAGTTTTCGCAAAAAACGTTAAATGCTCTACTTCTGGACAAGGTTCGATTTCACTAGCGATTTTCTCCAAAGCAGTCGTTTTGGAAAGACCGGAATGGAATAACAATTTAAATGCTTTCTTTAACCTCTTTATAGACGCCTCAGGGATCTGAGCACGGCGCAGGCCGATGACATTGGTCGTAATAACCTTCGCCGGATGGCCGTCACACGTCGAGAACGGAGGAACATCTTGAACAACCTTCGAACATCCGCCGATAATCGCCAAACGCCCCAGGCGAACAAACTGATGGACAGCGCTTAAGCCCCCCACCATGGCATTATCCTCAAGCGTCACATGCCCGCCTAATGTCGCCGCATTGGCCATGACACATTTATTGCCAATGATACAGTCATGGGCAATATGGGCATAAGCCATAATAAGATTGTTGCTGCCGATGACCGTTTTGCTTCCGCCTTCAACAGTCCCGGGATTGATCGTTACATATTCCCGGATAATATTATTCTCCCCTATATTCAAAAAAACATTATCATCCGCTGAGTGTTTTTTGTCTTGCGGGGCACTGCCGATAACAGCTCCTGTATATATTTTGCAGTTGCGGCCAATCGTTGTCTGCCCTGTGATCACACAGTGGCTGCCAATGCGCGCATTATCACCCAGAGAAACATTTCCCTCAATGACCGAATAGGGCCCGACGCTCACTCCTGAAGACAATTTTGCCCCGGGATGAACAATAGTCGTTTTATGTATGTTCACATTTTCCATAATATCAATATCTATAGGGTGTCAGGAAAACCATTGACCTTGTGTTTTTTATGTTACCCCATAGTTCAAAGAGAGTCAACAGAATACAGGAAGACCTAATATATTATTCCAAAAAAGCGGCATCTGTAAAAGAAAAAACCATATCGGCCTCAGCAACAATTTCGCCATCGACTTTTGATTGCCCTCGAACTTGAGCTGTTCTGCTCTTATCCCGGATCACTTCAACCTCCATGACCAATTGATCCCCAGGGCCAACCACCTTCCTAAACTTCACATTGTTGACCGCCATAAAGAATGGCGCTTTACCACGATGAAGTTTATTAGTTAAAATAACAACCCCGGCAACTTGAGCCATAGCCTCAACCATCAAAACTCCAGGCATAACCGGCCGCGTCGGAAAATGTCCTTGAAAAAAACCCTCATTGATCGTGACATTCTTGATACCGACCGCCCTTTTTCCTTTCTCGATCTCAATAATCCGGTCGACCAAAAGAAACGGGTAACGGTGCGGAAGGATATTCATAATACCATTAATATCAATTTCCCTGTTACCTTCGATCACAAGAATAGGAGCATTATTTTTCTTTTCATATTTTTCTTTTTGCTTTAGGATTTTCTTGAGCAGTTCAATGTTTAACGTGTGCCCGCTTTTAACCGCGAAGACATGCCCATGAATAGGCATTCCTAAAAGGTACAGGTCACCAATAAAATCAAGGACCTTATGCCTCGTGAATTCATTAGCAAAACGGACTTCATTTTCAATAACACCTTTCTCTCCGACGACAAGAGTGTTTTGATAATTAGCCCCTTTTCCCAATCCCCGCGCGCGTAATCTCTGTGCCTCGCTTTCAAGACAAAAGGTCCGGCTAGGCGCGATCAGCTCTTCATATGTCGACTCGTTGACAACGGCACTGAAAAACTGTGATTTCAAAAAAGGATTATCATAATCAAGCGTATAGGAAATTTTCAATTCCTTAGAAGGAACTATAAAGATCGAACACCCGTTCATTTCAACGCCCAATGATTCCATAATTTCAAAATAGGGCGCTTCCGCATCCTGTTCAATAATTCCGGTCTTTTTAATGGCATTGAGAAAATCGATACCGCTCCCGTCTAACCCGGGAAGTTCATTAGCATCGATCTCAACAACAAGATTCGTAATTCCAAGCCCGGAAAGCACGCTCATAAAATGTTCGACGGTATAAATAACCGCGCCATTCTTTCCGATAGCCGTGCAGCGCGGCATCGTTGTATCAATATGGATATTGAGCGGATCAACCTTGATCTCAGGATGATCATCGAGATCAATACGAATAAAACTGATCCCTGCGTTTTCATTCGCGGGCTTGCAGGTGACGTTCACTTCACAGCCCGTATGCAAGCCGATTCCCGAGAACGTACATTCTTTTTTGATTGTCTTTTGTTTCATATCACCTATTTCCCCGAAGAGCTTATATCTTTCAATCTCTTTTCAATCTCTTTAACCTTTTCTTCCAGTTCTTCAATAGCCTTAACATATTGCGGCAGTCTTTGCGTATAAGCATAAACACGTTTAGCCTTACTGTGGAACCTTGCCGGACTTCCCGAAACCTGCGTCTGAGCGGGAACAGATTTAGCGACAGAACTTTGCGCGTAGACAACCGAGCCTTCACCGATTGTAACGTGTCCTACAACACCGGCCTGTCCGGCTAAGATCGCGCCCTTACCGATATTCACGCTTCCGGAAATCCCAACCTGCGAAATAATGATACAATTTTCGCCCATGATCACATTATGCGCAATTTGAACTAAATTATCAATTTTGCTGCCGCGCCCGATAACCGTTTTATCAAACCGCGCTCGATCGATCGCCACATTCGCTCCGATCTCCACATCATCCTCGATCGCAACTGTCCCTACTTGAGGGATCTTTTTATGAATACCGTCGATCTGTATGTAACCAAAACCATCTGATCCAATAACAGTACCGCTGTGCACAATAACATGATTCCCCATAGTCACATGTTCGCGGATAGTAACATTGGGATAAATCAGACAGCCTGCACCGATAGTCGTATTGTGCCCGACATAGCTGCCTCCGAGAATAATTGTATTATCTCCAATGGTCGCTTTGCTTTCAATGATCGCGCACGGACCAATGGCAACATTGCTTCCAATAATCGCATCTTCGGCAATAACGGCCGCTTGATGGATACCTTTTGCAAGATGAGGGCTGCCTTCGGTAACAGCAGAAATAAGCTCAGTGAACGCAAGGGAAGGATTGTCGGTGCGGACAACAGGTTTTCCCGGAATTTCGATATCCCGCGATGTTATGATCGCTGACGCTTTAGTTTTTTTACAAAACGGAATATATTTTGAATTAGCCAGAAAGGTCAGATCCCCTTCCTTAGCTTCTTGGATACCACTCAAACCGGTTATTACTAAATCTTTATCACCCACAACCTCGCCATCGACAATCTTCGCTATCTCGGCCAAGGTCTTTTTCATAACGCTCCATATTTATAAACCATATTTTATTTGTTTAATATGGTGAGGATATCTTCAGTCAAATCTTGTGTCGGATCCCCATAGATAAGAACACGGTCATTAAGAATGATATCATACCCTTCACTCGAGGCATAATCACTGACAACCTTTTCGATCTCTAAAAGAATCTCACGAATTTTTTCATTTCGATCCTTAGTTAAATTAGACTGTTCCTGACGGACAAACTCCTGCGCCTCACCCTTCAATAGCTCGATTTCGCTTTCCAGGACTGTTTTTTGATCTTCTTTCAAAAGAGCAAGTCTGCTTTCTGACTCTTTGATCTTTGCAACCTTTTCCTTACCGACCTTCTCTAATTCGCCATGTTTGGCTTCAAGCACTTTATCATACTCTTTTGTCTTATGATATTCATCGAATAGACGGCTTAAATCCACATAACCGATCTTTTCGCCATTAGCCGCATAAGCTCCTGTGGATACTATAGACAAAAGAAAAACTGTGACCATAAACGTTCTGAATGCCTTCATAAAATACCTCCTTTAATTCGCCCTTTGGGGCAGCTTAGTTTTATCCGACTTTTATTATCCCACCCTTACGAAGGGCGGGATAAATTCGCACAGTAACTTATGTTCCTCATTGCATTTGTCCATAAGTTACGTGCTCATTTAAAAACCCCTGCTCACACTAAAATAGAACTTGCCAGACCGGTCTTCTTCTCCGGGCTCATCATTAAGGGGATATCCATAATCCAAATTAACAGGCCCGATAGGTGTCTTGACACGTAAACCTAAACCTGTTCCGGATTTAAAATTACCTGAACCAAAATCTTCCACATCAGCCCAGACATTTCCAGTGTCAAAGAATGCCGCTAGCTTTACGAATTCGATAATCGGAACTGTATACTCGATATTTGCCGTAAATAAACCTTCGCCGCCGATCGGATCGTCAGTATTAGTATCCAGCGGGCCGACTTTTCGTTCATTATACCCGCGGATGCTTCTGGCGCCGCCAGCAAAGAATCTCTCGAAAATCGGCACGGTCGATGAATCTCCATAAGCATCAACATAACCTGCCCGCGCGCGCAATTCTAAAACAGAATCAAATTTCAAAGGTATATAATAGGAGCCCCGGGCCTGCACCCTGTAGAAGTCTTTATCTCCCCCTAAAATAGTACCGGCAAAATCAGCTCCACCGCCGATAACCAGCCCTTTTGTCGGGGCAAAACGGCTATCCGTTGAGTCTCTGGTCGCCGAAAAACCTATAACGCTGACCGCGTTGATTCCCGCTTCAGCCGCTAAGGCTGATGAAACATCTGAATCCAAATTTTCAATAGTCACTTCCTCAAATTTATACGAAACATTTCCTGAAAGATATTCGGTGAACTGCTTGCCAAAATGTATATCGCCGCCGGTTTTTTCCTCGTCATAAGCATATCCCACATCGCTTTCTTTATCTCGTTGCATGCGAAAAATATCAAACCCTCCGGAAATAGGATGGTCAAAGATCCACGGCTCGACAAAACTCAACAACAGGTTGTTCCTCGTCGATCCAGTTTCAGCCCGCAGTTTTAATTTTTGCCCTCCCCCGGTGAATGTCGGCCAATTCGTGAAATCAAAATTGCGTTGTTCCACTTCGACAAAACCAACAACTTTATCGACCGTGCTGAAGCCGCCGCCAAAACTGAAACTTCCTGTTTTCGTCTCATTTACTTGAACGACAAGATCTTTTTTGTCGCTAACATCCGTATCCTCAATATCAAAACCCACATCTTCAAAATAGCCCAGGTTATTCAACCGTTCACGGCTGCGCCGTAATTTACCGCCATCAAAACGGTCGCCGGGGCTTAGCCGTAATTCCCGTCGGATAACAATATCCCGCGTGCGCGTGTTCCCTTGAATATTAACACGGTTGATAAACGCAAGGCCGCCTTCCTCGATATTGATTTTGACCCCGACTTCACCGGTCGTTTGATCCAATGACGTTGCTTCATCAACATTAGCAAAAATGTATCCCCTGTCAAAATAAAGCGTCCGGATATTAGCAATATCGACAGTCAGTTTCTCCCGGCTGAAAATCCCTCCATCTTTCGTCTCTTCCATAATGCGCAGGATATCTTCTTTTGAGAGAACATCATTGCCGAGTATCGAAACTTTCCCGACAAAATACTGCTTGCCTTCACTGATCTGGATGCGGACATTAACGAACCCCTTGTTTAATTCTTCCGTCGAGAAGTCGGCAGTAACATCGATAAAACCGTTTTGCTCATAAAAAGACTTGATCCTCTCCATATCCTCACTCAAAATATCTTTTTTCAAATACCCCGACCTAAAAAATCCTTTATTTCGCGCTTTGATCAGCCTTAGTATTTTCTTATCTTTAAACGTTTCATTGCCATCAACATAAATACGCTTGATCTGGATTTTGCTCCCCTCTTTGATGATAAAATGCAATTGAGCCTTATTAGTCGTCTCATCAATAGAAGTCTCCACTTCGACTTCAGCTAGGGTTAACCCTTTTTTCACATAAAGTTCCTTGATCATATTTGTATCATCTTTAAGCAGTTTATTATCGAGGAATTTGCCTTCCTGCGTTTTCATTTTTTTAAGTAAGTTCCGTGATCTAAGAAATCGAATCTTGGAAAACGTGATCTCCTCAACAATGGGTTTTTCATCCAGGTAGATAATCACCTTAAAACCACCTTCAAAATTCTCCCGGTCGACACGAACATCGGAGAAATAACCTGTATTATACAAACGCTTGAGATCATCGCTAATAACGGATTGTAAATATTTTTGACCAACGCGGGTTTTGATCTTTGAAAGGATGATCGCAATACTAATCGTCTTATTTCCTTTGACCTCGATCGATTTGACAAGTGTTGATGAAATCCCATGAGGATCTTCGAGCGAAGAAGACGGGCCTTCAAGGGATTGAGCAAAAAGCGGGGAAGATCGGGACACAATAATTAAGATTAATATTAATACATGACGTTTCATATAAGCTTCCGTTTGGATATTTGTTTGATTATACGGTTAGTGCCCTAGCGTGTCAATCACCATGTGCAAGATTTTCAAAACGCATGTATTCTTTTATAAACGCAAGCTTGACCGTCCCAACCGGGCCATTACGCTGTTTGGCGATGATCACATCCGCAAGGCCTCTATTTTCTTCTGTCTGATTGTAATACTCCTCGCGCATCAGCAAGACAACAAGATCGGCATCTTGTTCGATAGCGCCGGATTCACGCAGATCCGAAAGCTGTGGACGGTGATCTTGCCGGGATTCGACCGCCCGTGATAACTGACTCAGCGCAATAATAGGAACTTTCAATTCGCGCGCTAAGGCTTTAAGGGATCGTGATATCTCGGAAATTTCCTGCTGCCGGCTATCTGCTTTCGTAGACCCCCTCATCAGCTGGAGATAATCAAGCACGATGAGATCAACCTGATTGTTCGCCTTTAGCCGGCGAGCTTTAGCCCTCAGCTCCAAAGCGGAGATCGCCGGCGTGTCATCGATAAGGATCTTTGATTCGGAAAGTTTTCCCGCTGCCGCGGTCAATTTCGGCCAATCTGATGGAGCCAGAAATCCGCTTCGTACCTTGTGCGCATCCACACGCGCCTGGGAACAAAGCATTCTTTGCACAAGCTGCTCCTTGGACATTTCCAGGCTGAATATCGCGACACCCTGCTTTTGTTCAATGCCAACCTTCTGAGCGATCGAAACCGCTAAAGCACTCTTTCCCATCGAAGGACGCCCAGCAACGATAATAAGATCCGATGCCTGCAGGCCCGAAGTCATATTATCAAACTTGGTAAACTCTGTTGCAATACCGGTAATATGCTCTTTGCGCTGATACAAACGATCAAGCTTTTCAATGCTCTCTTTGACTAAATCCTTGATATGAGATGTCTTCCGGTTTTGCTTTAAATCAGCAACTTCAAAAATGAGTCGTTCGGCATTATCAACAACTTCCTCAATATTGCCCGTGAACTTGTAACTATCGGTTATGATACTCGTTGCGTTCTGAATAAGCTTCCGTAAAACACCTTTTTCTTTAACGATGTGCGCATAGTGCTCAACATTCGCCGAAGTGGGAACAACATCAATAATACCGGAAAGATATGTGGCTCCTCCAACCTGATCGAGGAGCCCATCACTTTTTAATTTATCGGAAAGAGTGACCAAGTCGACATTCTTGCGGGCTTGATAGAGGTCGACAACCGCTTTATAAATCTTGCGATGGGCGTTATCATAAAACCACATTTCATCGAGCACCTCAACGGCAGCACCAATAGCCTCTTGGTCGATGAGCATAGACCCCAAAACAGATTTTTCGGCTTCAACATTTTGTGGCGGGATTCTTATTTCTTCGTGACCCATAGCCGTATCTTCGCAGTCACCTCAGGATGAAGGTGAACACCAATTTCGAAAATTCCTAATTCCTCGATTGGATTTTCAATAACAATGGTCCTTTTATCAACCGTAAAACCTTCAATTTCCAACGCCTTAGCAATATCGATCTCTGAAATCGCTCCATAAAGTTTATCCAGATCATTAACCTCAACGCTAACCGTGCAAGAAGCTTTGCTAATCTTATCAGCAAGTTCTTCGGCTTCCTTTTTGTTCTTCTCATATTGGATTTTACAGTTCTTTTCTTGCTGTTCGATCCTTTTGAGATTAGCCGCTGTTGCGATATAAGCTAATTTTCTTGGTATAAGAAAATTGCGCGCATAGCCGTCTTTGACTTTAACGACCTCTCCCAGTTTCCCCAAGGCATCGATATCCTTTGACAATATGACTTCCATAACTATTCCTCAATATTTTAGATTAACATTTATATCCCGCAAGAAAACTTTCCACTCCGTTCGTACGTGCTCTCTTCAAAAAATGTTTAGAGAAAGACATTGTTGCGCCGGCTTCATCTGATCTTTATTAGAATAGGACCTGTCGATCCTACTTCTTTATGCCGCCCGACGTGAGCAATGCTAAATGCCGCGCCCTTTTGATCGAAACGACCAATTGCCGCTGCTGCTTGGCCGTAACACCTGATATCCTGCGAGGAATGATTTTACCCCGGTCGTTCAGGTATTTCTGCAACAAGGTGAAGTTCTTATAATCGATATCAGCACCTTTAGGAAGTTGGAACCGCGCTGTATTTTTCTGCCGATTATCAAACCTCCTCTTATTCTTGAACTTTCCTTTAGTATTTGTCCTCTTAATCAATTCTTCCCTCCAATTCAATCATGCTATTGATTTTATTCGTCCCAATTAACATCTTCCGGCTTGATCACACTATCGTCCTGAGGGTTGACCGCATCCACTATTTTAGCTTCGGCCATTTCCTTGCCTTTGACCCCTGATCCATAACTTCCTAAGAATTGCACACGCTCGGCCCGAACATCGATAGCGCTGCGTTTCTGGCCATCGCTTGTTTCCCAGAACCGTGACTGCAAAACGCCCTCGACAAAAACAGGACGCCCTTTCTTCAGATATTGGCAGCATGCTTCAGCCTGCTTGTCCCAAACGGTCACCGTAAGAAAACAGACCTCCTCTTTTAATTCGCCGGAACTGTCTTTAAACCGGCGATTCACCGCTATTCCTAAATTAGAAACAGCCGTCCCGCCCGGAGTATAACGCAATTCCGGATCCCGAGTTAAATTTCCAATTAAAAAAACTTTGTTTAAATTCGCCATTCAACCCCTCCTTACAAACAATCACTTCAAGAAAACCGCTTGCACGATTGACCTTTGAACGATTTCCTGAAGTGTAAAAAATGAAATCCAATTCCTATAAATTTCGTTTCGTCCCCGCAAGCAACATGCGGAACTTTTTACGCGCGGGCAGCTTCTGCCGTCGCCTTAGGCTCGACTTTGATAAAATCAAAACGCAGAATTTTTTCATTTAATTTCAAGCTTGGCCTTATCTTATTGATAATCTCACTTTGGCCCTCGAAATTAATCACGTAATAGGTCCCTTCGCTGCACTTTTTGATCTGAAAAGTGAGTTTATGTTTTTCAAGCCAGACTTGACTATTGATCACTTTTCCCCCATGCTTGTTGATCACATCCGTTACTTCTTTACGAATAGCTTCCTTCGCTTCATTCGTCGATTTCGCATCAACGATCATGACTAATTCATATTTTCTTATTAATTCACTCTTCTCCATTTTTTTCTCCCGTCATTTTCATCATTCACCATTAAGGAAAAATGACGAGGCTCGTACCCCATCGCATGATGGAATGGGTACGGCCTTAACACGACTTAACGTATTCACTTCTGAAGGAACACATCAAAACTTAAATGGTTCGCTCTACTTCCTCCTGTTATGCTGGTCCATTGCCGTGTTTATTCCTTCTTTCAACCACAGAAGACAGCACGATACTGCTTCATCAATAAAATCGTCAAGACAGTCTTTTTCTTCCTTTTTGAACTCTTCAAGGACATAATCAACCGTATCTTTTTTGCCAGGAGGATAACCGATCCCCATCCTTAAGCGCGCAAATTGTTCCGTGCCAAGATGCTCAATAACAGAGCTTAATCCGTTGTGCCCTCCATCGCTTCCCTTAGCCCTTAAACGGATCTGCTCAAAATCCAAATGGAAATCGTCACAGACGACTAAAATGTCTTCCGGCGACAAATCTTTTTTGGACATAAGCCGACTGATGGCTGTGCCTGAATTGTTCATATATGCCAGAGGCGCCAGCAAACAAATGTTATCATCTTCAAACATTCCCTCGGAGGTCATTCCCTTTGTTAAAGAACTCAAGGCAAATGTCCATTTGAGTTTTTCGGCCAATCGCCGAACAACCAAAAATCCAAGATTATGCCGTGTATATTCGTAGTCTTTACCGGGATTCCCCAAGCCTGCAATAAGTCGCAATTCTGACAATGCTCCAAACTCGATATTCGATCAATTCTGACCGGGTCTGAAGAGAAAACTATTCCTGAGGTTTTTCTTCTTCGCCCTTTTCCTCAGCCTGCTCTTCAGCGCCTTCTTCAGCGTCTCCATCCTTCTTCTCTTTGATGACCTCAGGCTCAATATCCTCTTCTTCACCTTCAGCCGACACTTCAACCTCTTTCATAGGAGGCACAACAGAGACTAAAACAGCCTCAGGGTCATGCTTTGTCTTAACCCCTTCAGGCAAGACTATATCCTTAATATGAATGGCATTGCCGATTTCAAGTTCCGTAACATCGACCGTGATCTTCTCCGGGATGTTTGTCGGCAAGCAGATAATATCCAGTTCCCATACAGTATGATCCAAGGAACCTCCATCATTCTTGACCCCAGCAGCCTCTCCCTTCGTGACGATAGGAACTTTAACTTCAAGTTCTTCCGTCAACGAAATGCGATGAAAGTCAATATGCTGTAAGTTATCAGAAACAGGAGCATGCTGCTCTTCTTTAACGATCACTGAGTAGTCTCTTAACTTTTTTTCACCCTCCATCACGTTAAGGCGAAAAACAACGCTCTGCCCTTGATGATGCCGCATAATGTGCTCATAAGCGCGCCGGTTGACCTTAATCGGTGTCGGGTCTTTCTTTTTTCCTCCGTAAACAATAGCCGGCACACAATCTTCCCGATGGACTACTTTGACTTTTCGTCTTCCAATTTGATTCCTTATTTGAACATCCAATTTAAGTTCTTCCATTTTCCCTCAACCGCCTTTTCTTTTTTTATGATGCTTCGTCAAATAAACAGCTGATCGATTCCTCGGCGTGAATTCTTCGAATCGCCTCAGCAAGTAACGATGCCACACTGACAGGTTTTATCTTGGAAATTTGTTTCTCTTTGCCTAATGGGATACTATTCGTGATGACCAATTCCTTTAATGCCTTGCAGTTTTTGATCCTTTCGATCGCCTTTCCGGAAAGAATGCCGTGAGTGATCGCGGCATACACATCCTGGACGCTTTTCTTCTTAAGCGCTTCAACCGCCTCAACCAATGATCCGGCCGTCGCGCAGATGTCATCAACAAGAATAGCATTTTTCCCTTTAACGCTTCCTAATATATGCATAACGCTCGTCGATTCAGGGCTATTGCGCCGCTTATCAACGATCGCAAGACCTGCTCCTAAACGCTTCGCATAAGCACGCGCCATTTTAATCCCGCCGACATCCGGAGAAACGACTACCAAATTCTCAAGTTTCTTATTGTCAAAATATTCACAAAGAGAATTGATCCCGTATAAGTGATCAACAGGGATATCAAAGAAACCCTGGATCTGGCTCGCATGCAGGTCCATGGTCAAAACACGCGTTGCCCCGGCCGCCACGATCAAATTCGCAACTAATTTCGCCGTAATAGGAACCCGCGGCTGGTCTTTGCGGTCCTGACGCGCGTAACCATAATAAGGCAGAACGGCTGTAATACGGTCCGCCGATGCCCGGCGGGCTGCGTCAATAAGAATCAAAAGCTCCATCAAATTATCATTTGTCGGAGGGCATGTCGATTGAAGGATAAAAACATCTTTTCCCCGGATATTTTCTTTGATCTCAACCCGGATCTCCCCTTCGCTGAAGCGCGAAACTAATACATCCGTCAAAGAAATATCCAACTGGTCACAAATACTTTTTGCCAATTCCGGGTTTGAATTTCCTGTAAAAAGAGCTAGACCGTTCATTTGTGTTCCTTCTTTGAAATGATTTGCGCCGGTATCCCAACAGCAACGCTGCCATCGGGAATAATTTTTCCTTTTGGAACAACACTTCCTGCCCCGATGACCGCTTTCTTACCTATCTTCGCCGGTGCTACCAAAATAGCGCCGGAGCCGATAAAAGCGCCGTCAGCAATTTTCGTTGGATGCTTTTTCTGGCCATCAAAATTCGCCGTTACCATTCCCGCCCCGATATTGACATCCGCCCCAACCGAAGAATCGCCAACATAACTGAAGTGCTTCATAAATGTCCCGCTGCCGACCTTGGCCCTTGAAACTTCGGTGAAATTCCCGATTTCCACTTTATTGTCGATCCTAACCCCTGAACGGATCCTGGCAAAGGGGCCGATTTGACAATTGCTGTCAATACAGACATCTGCTTCAATAAAAGTGCAGGGATGAATGACCGTGTCATACCCGATCTTAGCGTTGGCATCAATATATGTCGTGTTGGGATCCACTATTGTTACACCCTGCAGCATGAAATCTTTTAAGATCTTCTGGCGCGATATCGCTTCTGCCATCGCTAAATCTTCACGGGTGTTGATTCCCAAAACTTCGGAGGGATCTTCTGTTTCGACTGTTGTAACTTTAAGGCCGTTTTCGAAAAAGAACTCGATAATGTCAGTTAAATAGAATTCCTTTTTTTTCTTGTTCATCTTGATTTCTTTAAGCGCCTTAAAAAGTTCTTTGCTTTGGCAGCAATAGACACCAACATTGATCTCGGCAATATCCCGCTCAAAACCTACAGCATCTTTGTCCTCGCGAATGGCAACCACACCTCCCCCGTTACCGCGGATGATCCGCCCATACCCCTTCGGGTTATGGACAACAGCGGTTAGAAACGTGCACGCTGTCTTTGTTTTTTTGCGCTTTTGAACAACCCTTTTAACCGTAGCTTTATCAAGCAACGGCGTGTCGGCACACATGATAAGAACATCTCCCTGATAATTCCGGAAATAATTTTCCGTGCATTTGACGGCGTCCGCTGTTCCGAGCATTTTGGACTGCTCAACAGCAATAATACTATCGCCCAAAACTTTCTTGACCACATTGCTTTTGTGCCCAAGAACAACATATGTCTTCAAAGAGCCCAGGGCCTTGGCAATATCCAACACGTACCGCATGATCGGCTTACCGCAAACGGTATGCAAAACCTTCGGAATGTCGGATTTCATCCGCGTTCCCTTACCTGCTGCCAAAACAATTGTTCTTAGATCTTTCATAGTTTAATATCACCTTCAATTAAAAAACTGCCCAGCCAGGACTCGAACCTGGAAAAGCAGATCCAAATTCTGCTGTGTTGCCATTTACACCACCGGGCAATACCTTTTTCCGTTTGAGCGGACTGATCTTAGTTAACATCAGAGGAAACTTTTTCAGAAGAACTACCTAAACTACCCTTCGCAACAATTTCTTTCTCGTAGGCTCCCAAAATTTTTGCCTGCAGATACTCACGAAATTGCTGAGTGATGGGATGAGCAATATCGCGATGCTCTGCTTTTGCATTCGAGAGCTCCGCGTTCTGATTTTCTGGTTTAATGGATGCTCCGCAATGGTTGCAAAATTTACTGCCAGCTTCGTTCTTAAAATGACATTTCTGACAAAGGCGTTTCATTTTACGTGACGGCATGGCAATAAATAAGC
>JAGLQN010000220.1 GCA_023136835.1 Candidatus Omnitrophota bacterium
TTTCTTCAATTTCGTATACTCAAAAATACAAAAATCATTTTCACACATTGTTACATTGAATCCTTTTGGTGGTTGCTTATTGTCCAGATAGGGTTTCCATTGGACGGCCTTATCGAAACGAAAGGAGTATAGAACAACGTAGGATTTACGGTTGGAATTTTGGAGTTTATCTGTGAATGTTTGGATCGACATATGGGATGATAACTGCCTGATGGAGCGCCCTGAATAGATCCGCAATAACGGCCCAAAATTTGAAGCAATATATGAACCTTCTGGCAGATTATGGATAGCAGGGATAAGGTTTTTCCTAACATGGTTCATTTTATTTCTCTGAATGTTGTTTTTCTTGATCATGATCTTTAACATATTGGTTTGAACGCCAATAAATCCAATAAGAACAATAATACCTGCGACGCCTGCGGCATTACGCCATATCCTGAATTTTATTTTTCTTACAAAATACATTTCCGTAGCTATTAATACTAAGATAATAATCCACTGGTATTGTAAAATATGCCGAGTATTTATTTGCTCTCCCCATTTATATGTACTTCTTGCTGCTATGACGATGGCAGTACCGGATAATCCGTAAATAGCCAGGGTTCCCCAAACGGCCACTTTTTGAAAATTATTTTGAATAAAGTGCTTATTTCTTAACCATTGAAGGCAAAACCAAACGACCCAACCAAAGGCAATAGTTGCAAGTATGGCAATGAAAAATATACTCCAGTCATTACTGCCCATAAAAACTAAAGTCAAGGTTCTAAAAAATTGTTTAATATTATAAATCCAGGACAATTCGGATGGCGCCATTTTATAAGGCTGTATTTTTCCGAATGTCAAGAAATTGCGGGTTATCCATAATCCGTATAATCCCAGAAATCCAGCCAGATAAGACCCTGCCCATATCAGCCACTTGCGCCATGATTTTAGATTTGTTATCAATAAAAATATTCCGGTGCAGAAGGATGCAAAAATTAATGAATATCCAACATTTCTGGTTAAAAGGGCAAGCCCGCCACATAATCCTGAAAAAAAGAAAAACATCCATTTCTTTTTTCTAATACCGGAAAAAAGGAAGAGCAGGCTCAAAAGTGTTAGGGCCAGAAAAGGAATATCTGATAAAGCTTTTAATGCAGTGTCAACTAATGCATAAGTCCATACACTTAAAAAAGATGTGAGTAATGCCCGCTCATCACTTATGACTTGACGGAATATTTTCCAAAACAAGAATGGGAGCGCTGAAAAAAATATGGCTTCAAAAAGGACAGATGCCGTGACAGCATCTGAAATCCACCAGCCTAAAGTCAAAAAAACTAAAATTGGATATCCTGGAGGGAACAGCTTAAGCGGGGACCAATCGGTATCCAATGGGATCGAAGAATATTCTCCGTTGATAAATCCCTTTCCTTGTTTTAAGCTGCGGACAATTTCAATATATGTTGCGGAATCACTTGTAAATGGGTAGCAAAATCGCGAAAGATAGACCCACCCGACAAAAGTTAATATGGTGAGGGTAAAAAGAAGTTTTATGTTTGTTTTACGTTCCATGGTTTCCCTTTATAGTAAGGATGATGTGCCAGTTCAAGCATGTCATAGTCACCCCGGCTGTCGCCGTAGGCGTGTATTTGTTTATATTCGGATAAGTCAAAGTGTTCTCTAATACGGTTAACCTTTTCTGGTCCGTAACAATTTTTTGAAGATAATCGTCCTGTGATAATATTATTTTGAACATCAGGAATTGTAGCAATGACCGCAACATTATTTTTGTCGCACCAGGGTTTCACATAATGTTGCAGTGAAGCTGTTACGACGACAGTCGTATGCTTTTGGCTTTGATGATATTCCAAGCGTGATACAGTTTCTGAATTAAGAATTTTCGGCATGACTTGTAAACAAAATTCTTCTCCCTTAGTGATCAGATCTTCTTCAGTCATGCCTTTGAAAAAAAAAGTAAAGACTTTTTCTTTAGCAGAGAAATTTGGTATTATGCCTATGGCATAAGCGAATAGCGTGGGAGATAATACGATTAATCCATAAATAAATTTAACAAAGCCGGCATGAAATTTGATAAATTCGACGAATGAGTCTTTCCGAGTTAATGTTCCGTCAAGGTCAAAAAAGGCAATAGTGTTGGATTGCGAGGGATTATCCACAGTCGTTTTAAATACTATTGAAATAAATTAATGAGCCGCAATAGCAGATCCAGAGAATCATAGCCAGCTGGATTTTATAGTCGCCGAGGATAATCCGTGCCGGATCACCGCCGAACCATTTAGTATCAATCAAATAAATATAACGGAAAATGCCGTAATAGACGAAAGGAATCGAATAAATAAAGTTCTCAGTATGGAAACGCTCTATGGTGACCGGATCCAAAACATATAATGAATAGCAAATGACCAGCGCTGAAGAAATGATCGTAATCATCCGGTCGATAAAGTATTCAGAATATTTCGAGAAGACTGGGCGGGTCTTGTTGGAATGCTCGAGGTCATTTTTTCTTTTGTTGAATCCGAGAAAAAGAGCCAGTAGGACCGTGGTCATGATAATCCAATTAGATAGTTCTACATTGCTGGCAAATCCGCCTGCAAGCAAGCGCAAATAGAAAAATGCTCCGAGGCAAAAAACGTCGATAATGACAGCATGCTTGAGATAGAACAGGTAAAAGAGATTTAAAATCAAATAACTAATGAGGACGCATCCGACTTGCCAGTCTATATAAAAGGCTGTTGGAATCACCAAGATTAGCAGTATACCTGAGGTTATGAGTGCATGTGCGGGTTTGACTTTTCCCGATGCGACCGGCCGGTATTTTTTCTCCGGGTGTTCGCGGTCTTCATTAATATCAATCACATCATTGATAAGATAGATGCTGCTGGCAATCAATCCAAACAGAAAAAAAGCAGCTGTCGTTGTCCAAAAAGCCTGCCTATCAAATAACTTTTGCCCAAAGATCATTGGGAGGACTATAAAAACACCTTTAATCCACTGGTAAGGCCGCATGGCCAGTATAAGTGGAGGAATATAATTTCTATAATTGTTTGCCATTGTTTAGATTACCTTATGTTGATTATTTTACTTACAAAATGTATCCATGTCATTAAGAAATTGCAAAACTTATTTGACTGGGATACGGAGAAAGCGGAGAAAGGAGAAAAGTAAACGAGTAAAGTAAAAAGAAAGAGTAAACGAGAGTAAACGAGAGTAAACGTGCCGAAGTAAACGAGTAAACGTGCCAGGCACGAAATAACTCCGTATGGAACAGATGGGGCTTGATAAATCAGATATAATCAGTATTCTTGGTGGGGCAAATAGAGTTTCCGAAATTTTTCATAGAAAATGAAAATTAAGTTTAAAAATGATTCGTAATTTACATGATGAATTAGATATTCCATTTGAATCTTTAATTCCCGCGTAATCATTTATTGATATTTTTAAATTTAGCCGACTACAAGACTCGCCCACGCCAAACAATCACATACCAATTTTCTCGAACACCAAATGGTGCCTGGCACCGTCTTGCTATTCCTTATTTCCTGCAACCCAT
>JAGLQN010000221.1 GCA_023136835.1 Candidatus Omnitrophota bacterium
CCAACGCAGTATCATCCGGCGTTGTTAAATCCAATTGTCCTTTGACGATTTTACCTGTCGATTCTCCGCCAACATTATTATTCGTGAATTTTTCTACTCTAAATAATACATCGTTCCCAATGACATCATCAACCGTCACCCATCGCCATTCCCTAAGACCTGATCCTAAATCAGACCCTGCTACACCGGGATCTGCGTCTGTCTCCGGAATAGGCAGCCATCCTGACCCATCTCCATCCTGGTCAGTAAATATTCTAACATTCCCTACATCCCCGCCTTCTACCCAACGGATGAATGCCTCATTACCGACAACGAGCGTCGAAGCTGTTGTTGTAACAGACGTAATGGACCCTCTCATCTCGAAGACCGCAGATTCTCCTTCCGCTCCACTCTGATCAGGTGGATCTGTTGGGACAATTAGAACCGTAGCAACCTTACCTGCCGAAAGGACCGCATCAATCGGTATTGCCCAATCCCAATGATATGTTCCCGCCGGATCTTGCGTTAAGGTCGTTATATCAACCGGTGTCCCTCCGTTTAAGGCTGTTCCCCAAGGCGCCTCACCCGTCGCCGAATAGAAGTAGTTTACTTTTCGAATTTCACCTTTCTTGGTGAACTTGATCGTCTCCGTGGTGTTCACTGACCAATAATCAGTCGCGCCAGGAGGGTCTTCAACAGTTATTGTCGCTGATATGTTGAAGTTTGCTAATGATGTGACATCAATCGGTGCCCCTTCATTGTACGGAACTTTCTGGATAAGCTTAATTTTGTTGGTGTTACTTAAATCGTTATAGTCCCCGGGTACCGCCCAGGAATATTTTTCTGCTGTGTATGATTTAAACACACCGGGTTCTACTTCCTCCCATCCGTCCAAACCATTGTTATACCATACCCCAACATCAGGATTTCCAAGTACGCCGGTAACCCCACTGGCCTCCCATGTGATATCAGAAGATATTTCTGAATATAAGGTCTCATTGCCATTAGGGCTAATAGTCCCAAAGATTATGCCGACCTTAACATCTCCAATGTCGTTAACCGTATCATCAGCAATCTCTTCGATGCGGATAGCACCCGTATTGGTCGCATACTTTGGTACGGTCCATAGTTGGCTTCCGTTAGAAGCGGCCACAGTAGGAAAGATCTTTGTTGTTGCATCCCATGTGCGGCCGTCGGCACTGTTATCATCATAATAAATATCGATGTTGTCCATATTATCGCCATCATACGTCCATGTAATGTAATGCGTGGAATCTGCCAGCCATGTTATTCCGCCTATCGGTGCCGTCAATTCCAATGCGCCGCGTGTCTTAAAGGTTGCTGAATCCTCTTTGACATTAGTAAATCCGGCTTCGGCATCCATAACCCTTATCTTGACGTCTGACCTGAAATTTATATCTGTCGGTATGGTCCAATCGATCCCCGCAACTCCGTCACCAACTGCCCTTGTGCCTGCAACATCAATCTCTCCGGCAAAGGTTCCGGAATTATCATCATCGTAATAGATCTTGACATTGAGAACCTGGGATCCTGTCACACTCCATTTGATAATATTGGTGTATAGGGTTCCTGCCTGCAATCCGTTGTCATAAGCCCCGTCTGTTTTAAGGTCTGTCACTGTGACAACAGGACGCAAATGGAATATCCCTGATTCTTTATTGATCGTGTCATATTCCTCATAGGAAACTCTTATCTTTACAGTCTCATGCTTCTCGTCAGGTATCGGATCCCAGGTGTAGTTATTAGTCCCCTGAACGCTGTCGATATTTGTCGCGATTTCAAACGGTCCGGCTGCTCCTTTATAGTATTCAATCTTGACTTTAGGATAAGTAACGCCGTCCTCCGTTAAGCCGCTTGTGGCCTCCCATCGGATCGTCTCAGTTGTATTGTAATGCCATGTAGCATCGGCGGCCGGTAATGTGACTTGATTCATCTTCGGGCGGATCTGGAAGGCGTTATCGGAATCATCCGTCAAGGTCACGGCTGCAATCAGAGTATCTGTTCTAATCCTTACTTCATTGACCTCCGATACCGTGGGCGGAGCGAACCAGGTTCCGCCATAATTATTGACCCCGTCGCTGCCCGAACCCTGTAATGTAGCAATCCCTACTGTATCCGAGAAATCTCCCTTGGGTGAATACTCAATGGTTAATGTTCCTATAGGACCTGTCTTATCCCATGAGATCGGAATCGTATCACCAATGTAATATTGCGTAGTTGCATTCGGCGCGTCAACAACTAACTTTCCTATAACTTTATATTCCTGTCCTGGTGTTTGATCATTTATATTATTAACCTTTGTAGTGTTGTTCCAATCCGAAATTTGGAAATCAATATCATCGGAAGGCGTGATCGAAGCAAGAACAGGAATCCATGTCCATTGGATACAGGAGCCACCACAAGCTGAAGTTCCGGTGTCACCAGTACCACCTACCGTAATATCCACCCATGATCCGTCATTAATACGATATTCAATCTTGTAAGCGGTGATAGCTCCATTGGGCGTCCATTGAACAGTTTTATTATCTCCCATCACAACATCAGTACCGTTGGCATCAGATACCACTTGAACAGCTGTAATACTTCCAATAATACTGTTATTCCCCACCGAAGTTCCGCTAACCTGCTGCCAATTCGCATTGGAAACACTTTCCACTTTAAACTGAATATTAGGCGATGGATCATTTTCAACATTCCAGGCGCAATAACCACTGGTGCCGGTAATATCAGGATCGATCGATACACCTTGACATGCAGTAATGTTCGTGGGTACCCCGCTTTTTAAGTACGAAACATTTACTGTCCCGAGGCTTCCTGTATAATCCCAATTGATATATACCGGATCGGTAATCGGTAAATCAATAGGTGAACCGGGAGCCGTTGTCCCGATAGAAGTATCAACAAAGACATCCGTGATTGATCCCTTAATATAGAAGGCAGCATCAGACGTATCGCAGGCCTCAGCGTCACTATCCCCTTCTTTACATATACGGATCTTACCTTGGTTGGTCATAATGTTCGGAGGCGTCCAGGATTTGGCTGTTTGCGTAGAATCATGCGAAGATGAAATAAGATGATCGCCTGTTCCCGGCCAACTGCCGTCGGTGGAAAGTTCAATTTTATATGTTGGAGCTGACCCAATAGGCAGCGCGAAGTTAATCCCGGGATCGTAAGAACCCCCCGCATCGTAAGAAATCCCAACAGTCACATCATCCGAAGCACCGTTGGGTGTCAATATTTCGAGGATCGAATTAATCCCGAATTCACCTGAATCATCAGTTACTTCGCCATCCAAATTTGACGTAACACGGACAATCGCATATTCGGCAACCGTATCGGTAGGTAAACTATATTCAATCGGCGGTGAGCCGGCATAATCTCCATTGATAATTTTTAAATTATCCCAACCACCGGTCGCGCCATCATCATCATAATAAAGGTTGATCGCAACATTTCCGATTGATGTTCCCGAAGTATTCCAATTGACGGTAATCGTGTCATTAACATTATATTCGGTAGTTGCAACCGGAGCCGTTACATCCACAGTCCCGCGCAGATAGAATGTGTATGACGATTCATCATGTGTTCGTAAACCCGCATCAGAATCATCAGCGGGATTATCAACACTTTCCACCCTAATTCGGGCTTCAGCCGAAGGAATATTAAGAGGAATATCCCACAACCAGCTCCCGGCACCGTCACCGCCGTCATAATCATGCGCTACTGTAGCAAGGTCTGTGGAATAACCGTCAACCTCGTCGTCAAGAGTCAACTTAATATCAACATTTCCAATGTTCCCGGCTGAGGACCACTTAACATATGTTGTATCGCCAAGATAATAGACTTCTCCGGTCCCGCTGCCATTCGTTAATCCGGGCTCGATATCATAAATTTTCCCTCGTACCTGAAAGTAGGGTGTAAAATCAGAAGCCTCTAAACTCGTTCCTTCGTCGTCTAACCCGATAATTTCAAGTCTGCTTCGTTTAGAACCAACATTCACATCGATAATATTAACGCCGTTAATCGTCGCGGGTAATGTATATGGAAAAGCGGTCTCTTGGTCTGTCCCTAAGGGTTCCGGCGTAATAACTTCAGTATCACTGCCATCAACTTCATATACGATCTTGATATTACCAATACTTCCTTTTTTCGTATATGTGACATTTGGAAGTGAATCCCCAATGACAAGAGTCGAAAGCCCATCCGGGAAGGTTGGGATAACATCCCCTTTAATCGAAAAATCGGTAGACCTATCCCCTAAAACATCACTAACCGTGCTTGATTTAACCCGAATCTTAATAGTCGTTCCGATTGCATCCGCAATCGGATACCAATCATAGCTGCCGGTAAGATCAACCTCATCCCCTCCAATTTGATTCTGGGCAGGATAGCCGCCGCCTCCACTACTAGTGTCATAAAATAAATTAACCTCTCCCGGTAAATAACCATAAGTATTCCAGCTAATTGTACCAGTATCACCAACAGTCCAGAGCGCCGCTGTCGAGACATTATTAAGTTTTTTTCTGATCGTGATCGCATTTGTGCTGGTGCTTTTAATACTCCCGTCTCCATTGACAACCTTGATCCAGACGTTTGTATGTTCATCAACAGAGCCTATCACATAATCAGGATCATGACCTTTATCCGCCGTATCATCTGATTCATCGACACCGCATCCTGTATCCAAATATCCGACGCACCAGCTATAGCCCGATGCGCCCTGTGACGCATCCTTAATGGCAAGTTTTTGCGAAGCAGGAAATGTTGTTCCATCCAATGAATAGACAATATCCACATTGCCTATGCCAGCCCCAAGGGCGGTCCAGGTAATCGACGGCTCATCTGAAATTTCCCACTCTACATTATCCCCGGCATTAGCCGCATCTCCTGTAAGCGTCAAAGTTCCCGTAACCTCAAATCCTCCGGATTGCGCGCTGGTATCACTATCATCTGATTTCTCAACTTTTAATTTGAGGCCGGTTCCAAAAAGATTTACTTCATTAGGGACCGTCCAGATATGACCGGCCGCACCACTCGCAGCCGTCGTTGTACTTGGACTTAAATCACCCGCATTAAGCGCGTACCAATTGTCCCCGTCATCATTTGTATAATGCAAAACCACAGTAGCGGCCCAATCTGTCGGCATAGAATCCCAGGTAATCGTTGTTGTGGTCGAGATGGGAATTATCTCTGGGTTAAGCACAACATTTGAGATTTTACCTTTGAGAGAAAAGGCGCTGGAAAGACCAGCGGCACCTGTAGCGGGACTCTCATCCGTATATTCATAAACCTTGACCTTACAAGAGGTATCTGCTATGCATTGCCAATCCTGAACAGCCCCGATGGCGGTCGTGCATCCCGAGTCTGAATACAAATCAGCGGCTCCCCAGCTAAAAGGAGAATCCGCAGCATCAACAACAAGAGCATCACATGTGCCATCTAGTTTCCACATGTTGGGACCAACAATAACATCGTTGAACTCAGTCCCATTTCTCGCCATTTTCATGTAAACTTGTCCAATATTACCGTCGGCCGACCAGTTAATCGAAATATTCGAATCGCCAACACGGATATCTTGACCGGAGCTAGGACCCGTTACCGCGATAAATCCTCTAGCCTTATAAGGGCCCTCCTTGTCATAAACCGTAAGAGGATTAGTGTCTTCATATATCATAATACCGACATCATCATTACCAGCCAAGGAAGGAACGTTGACGGTCCAATTATACGAACCGCTACCACTCCCAGGAGCCAAACCTGAAGCTAAAACCGGCGAGTCCATTGTCGTCCAACAACTATCTGTATTAAGCTCATCCTTACATGTAGAATAAGCGTCAGTATATTTAATTGTTATATTCCCTAATGCTGCAGGAACCGGATGGGTCCATTCTATCGGATTAGTTGCCTGGTTTATTCTAAATCTCGTTGTCGCTTGTGGCGGATTGGTAATATTCACCGATGCCAAAATGTCAAAAGGCGGTTCCGGCCCATCAGCCTTAACCGTATCATCATCATCCCATTCAACCCTAACCCTGACAGCCGAACTAACCTCAGTTGTATCAGGGATCGGATTCCAATCCCAACACAAATTGCCAGCCCCACATGTATAGGAATAGTTGGGTGACGCCCCTGAGTAACCAGATTCATTGGTCGCAAGTTGATTCCACGTACCGCCTCCGATATTGTAATAAATAGTGTGCTGCATCGAAGTGCCGGTCGATGTCCACTCAATAGTACGTGTTCTTCCCCGTGGCCATGTATCAGCATCCACAGGCTTGACCAGCGTAATTCCCGGACTAACTTTGAAAACTGTTGCGGAGGTATCCGTAATTTGAGTCCATTGGGCATTTGTTGTCGACCTAATCCGAACTTCCACCGCAGCGGAAGCCAAATTAGGAGTCAAGCCCCATGGCCAAGTACATCCTGTCGCTCCATATGTTCCTTGCGTACAGGTGGCATAATCAATGGCTACACCCGAAGCAACTGAAGTCCAACCACCTCCGTCTATCTGTTTTTCAATATCGAAAGTCCCAAAATCACCGTGAAAATCCCACACTATATTCTCGGTGGCTCCAATGAGCCATGATTCCCCTCCATCAGGAATCTTCAAATCTAAGATCCCACGGATCTCAAAAGCATTATTGGAAATATCTTCTCTACGGGCTCCCAATCCGGAAGCAAGATCTAAGTCCGTGATCTTAACAGCCACAGCTGTATCCATAATATCCGTTGTGCTAATCTTTTCCGGAATGTGCCAAGCATATGTATCTAAGTTGGCGCAAACATCACTATCAATTGTTAACCTTGTAGAACACGTCGTTCCATCTGTACAGAGTTCGATCTGGAATTTGTGTCCCGGACCGGAACCGCCACCGCATGTTCCGCTGCTTTCAAGGCTGGTAGCATGTTTCCATGTTATATTTTCCGTATCTCCGATATACCAAAGCTCAGTACCATCATTAGGCGACATCACTTTTAACGGCGCAAATTCAACAACCTGCCAATTAGCTGTCGCATCATAGTTCGTCGAATTACTGTCATCATCATGACGTGTTAAATTCATATTAGTTGTAGACGTAATTTCGGCCCGCACTAAGGCATTATGCATAAATTCCGCCTTAGCTGCAGCATTTCCCGTAGCATTAGCAGCCACAGAAACAATCGGAAAAGATCTCGCCGGGTCAATAGCCGATAATGTCTGCGGCTTAGAAAATTCTGTGATGAGAAATGCTTGGGAATTACGTTGGACGTAAGAATTATCTTCTAATTCAATAACATACCAGGCAATATCCACTTCTTGATCAGTCGTACCTGCAATATACCGATTAAAAGTTAATGTTGTTGTATTTGTAATTGCACCGCGAACAGTTCCGAGATCTGTCATTCCAGAAACAGCACTTCCAGGCGCATAGCTAAAAACAAGAAAAGCCTTACTCGTATCAGCAATGGTCGTTAAGGGATCCGGGCTTGTCGAAGTTGTTACTGTAACAGATGAAGCAGTCGCACCTAATGTTATTTCCCCACTTTGGACCGACGCATCGTTAAGCAACTCGATAACTTGCCAAAACACCGTTACAGAACCTGCAGTTGTACTTTGTTTACCTTGAGTCAGATATTGACGTGTTAAAATCAGTTTATGACTGCCTGAAGTCGCTGTATCAAATGTCGCTTTAAACTGATAGGCCTCTGTTTCATCCGTAAACCATTCAATCGATCGAGCTGAATATCTAGGGAAGAATGCATCCGCCTGAAGATCAGGTAGAGCAACATTCTTTATATACGTAGTATTATCGAAAGTACTCATCCCGCGATGGATTTTAAAACCATCATTAAATTCTATGGCATTGACATCAATATCAGCCTGGACAACCGCAATAGGATCGTCTCGGACCCTTTCAACGTTAACCGTCATTGAATCTTCAAAGTTAAAAGAGAACATCCCCAGACCTTCGCCACCATTCTTGCGAACACTTGCCGCAACTTCAGATTCCTTTAAGTCATCAGATTCGATAGTCCCTGACAGAAATGTCTGATCTATGTCAACTGCATTCGCAACTGTTCCTTGGATCGTTGTGTCATACTCTCCTATGGATACGGTTTGTACTCCCGCTGTGCCGGAATCACCATCAACACGTTGCACTTCCTTAATCTGGGATGCCTGAGATTCTTCTAGATCCAAGACTTCAGAAGCCATTCGGATAGGCGCGGGGGCATTTCTGAACAGAGCTTGAAAAGGCACACCAAGAAACGTCAACTGGAAAACCAGAAGATAGATCACGCCCTTAAAAAAGATCCGCACACCTAAGGATCCCTTATCGCCCCGGACGTAACTGCTGGTTGGTTTGTTGTACGTTTCCATGATTAACATGCCTTCCCTATATATATGCGCCGAATCATCATTATTTATCCGAACTTAGACTGCTTTTTGCCGGTGCCAAGAATTTTATATTCTTCGCTCTTAGTTTATCTATTTTTGTTTTCCGCTCTACAGCCCCATTGGCTTTGACTTCCTCATAATCCTGAAAGACTTCATCATATTCGATCTGTATCCTGTCCCCGCGTTTCATTTCAGATAATTTCTTTCTGAAATTTGCCTGTACCTCTCCATCGATCCAAAAACCCATTTCATCTTCTGTCTTTGTTTCATTATTCCGATTAACCACGATCGAAACATATTTGTTATCGACATAAGATATCTTTCCTGAAATTGATTTTTTTACTGGCTTTTCAACCCCGATCTTTTTTCGGGCTACAACTTTGTCAGCTTTTGGCGTAGCATAAAGAGTTCCAGCTGCCATGACAGTTACAACTAAAAAACAGAGAATTATTTTTAAACCAGACTTAATGAAAATATTATTGCACAACATTTTGCGCCCTCCTTGTTTTGCTAACCCTTCGAACACTCACAAAAGTAAAATCCCGGTTCTCACCTTGAATCGGGCGTTCACGAACAATACCTTTGACCTTTTTCCCTGTCCATAACCCTTCCATTTGAACATTCGTCCCATCTGATCGGGTTTTGGCTGCCTTCCAAATCATTCTACCGGGACTTTTTGAAGCAAGCGTATAGTCAAAAGCGGAAAAGCCTCTCTCACTCAAACTTTTAATAGTAACCTGGTTATCCTTAAAATATATAACATCCGTAGTTACACCCTCCATATTCGAATCATTCAGAGGCGTAATATGAATTTCCCATGCAGCTCCATTTAATTCATTGGTATCTTCCAATTTCGTCAATTCGTCTTGGAGCGAGTATAGACGTTTTGTAAGATCCTCCCGGGCTGTTTGCAAGCTAAAAATGCGGTTCGCAAGATCCTCTCGAGCTGTCTCAAAGCCGCCAGCTGTCACATTGAGCGCTTCTTGAAGAGTCGACTGATTGTTGTAGAAATTGTAGGCCACCGTTCCCAAAAACAGGACAACTAAACCTCCGGCTAAAACAAAACCCGGATTGGTTTTACGTACGATCCTGGATTCTTCCTCTTCGATAATATGTTGCTTGATCTCGCTCCTAATTTTCCCGATAAAATCTCTAGATCCGACAAAAGCCTTGCGGTGAAGAAGTTTACGTACTAATTGCGCCTCCTTATCATCGGCTGAGCGAACATACCCTTCGTAAGCTCCTCTTTGACTATCATCAGTTTCCATGTCCATAAACCGGCTCAAGACCTCTTTGATTTCCGCATGCATATCCAGCATTTCACCGCAAAAAGACATACGGATATCTTCAGAGAGATAGGAAGTAAAACTGCTATAGAGGTAATCAGCAGGATCATTTGTCATTCCAGAATCTTTTGGGAGAAGATGTATATAGCGGGAAATTCTTAAGAGGTAATCGTCCTTTTCAATAAGGACAGATTTAAAACGGCTTTGGAACAGATGCCCATTCTTACCATAACGACCGTTGTAAGTCTTAGTATATCTAGAATTAAGATCGTGCATAATTGTGGATATAGTTACACTATTCTTCAACTCGATCAATAAACAAAGGTTTTTCGGAAGAAGGGCAAAAGCAAAAAGCTTAAACCCATATTCCCGCTTATACTCGCTTAAGGACTTAAGATAGGCATTAAAATCCTGAGAATCGCAAAATAGATTGCGATCCTTATCACCTTTTGCCGTAACAAGGTATAAGACGTTTTCTATATATATTCTTGGTTCTCGTGGCACTTTCAACCGCCTTTTTTATTAAAGTGCCTGGCACTTTCGTCAAAATTCTAAAAAAATCGAGAGAAAGATCTCTTTTTTCCAACCTTTAACCCTTGTGCCTGGCACCTTGTGAATGAGCAAAAAAAATTCCAAGCAATACGCTTGGAATCAATGTTATTTCTGACTTCCGGTAGCTTGCCGTTCCTTCCTAGAAAAGGATGCATAGCTTTGCGCCCCCAGGTTACCCTGAGTTTGCCTTTTCGAGTCACATAAATTGTCTACTACAAGGGTACCTGATAAAATGACCTTTGTCAAGGGCTCCCCTTCATATTCATTTACAAAAATTTGATACTTCGACTTCGCCAAGCCTCTCACTGAAAGAAAAAACAAGCATAAAGCGCTCAGTATCAAGACTTTTCAACTAGAATCCTAACTTACTTAACTTCATCCGGTTGAGACTCTTCTGCTACAGGTGTTGGCTTCTTGGCATCTTCAACAACCAGTGGAACTGGTTCTTTCTTTACTGCTAGTGGTGGAGCTGGTGGCTCAACAGATTTCCGGACTGTAGGATCCTCCCGGCGCTTAAGGGTTCCACTTGAAAGTTCACCCTTGTAATAGCGGGTCTCATTTTTTCCTTCAGGATATTGGATATGCAATGAGCCATCAATTTTTTCACCGGTGACTGCCCCCTTCCAAAATGAGGTTTCCTTATCCTTGATCTGCATTGTCCCGAAACTGGTCACATCCTCAGTTCTGACCGTTAATGAATAATTAGTCGGTTCATACCCTTTTTTATCATATGCTTTGGATATAAACTGTTTGTTTTTAAAGATTAACATGTCTTCGTCAACCTCTTTTTCCCCTTTCTTCGTAATCGAAGTCATCTCGATGGCCCACTCAGTTCCATCTAGTTCCATCGGCATTAACTCAGCCTTATCAGCTGCTAATGTTGACTGAATAGGAAACATCACCGTCAGCATAAAACACCCGATTATTATCCCGCTTAATAAAACGATCTTTTTCATATCACCCCCACTTTAAACTTGTTACTTACTAAAAATTTGCCCTTGCAAATAAGTCGGTTATGCCACCCCCGCCTATTGTTTCCTGAAAGAGATCCCTAGCGAGAACCGCTGTGGTTCTTTCCCTAAATTCTCCGGAAAAGGCGGAAACGGTAAAGCGCCTTTAAAACATTTTGTCAAAAGATCCTTTAACCCTTGGTCTTGTGTCCCAAGAAATTCGGGATCTTTTTTCGGCGAACCGTTTGCCAAGAGTTCAAAGTCGATCTTAACAAGATCTTCTTTTCCTTCGTAATCCGAAAAATCAAATTCTCTAAACTTGTTTAAAATCGCGCCCCTAATGGCCGTGTAGTATTCTTCTCTTAACGCGTTTGGACTATCGTACCATGGTTCATCTTCTGAAGCAAGCGCCTGGTTCTTAATGTCATCAGCATTATCCAATCCAAGCGAAGAAGACAGCGGGATCATGTCCTTATAGGTTTCAAGGTCTTCTTTGAGATCAATGATATCTTCGTTCAACATGACGATCATACGGCTCTTTTCTTCAAGGCCGGCCGCAAGCTCATACTTTTCTTTGCTCAATAACCGAATTAACGTCTGGTTATCCTCGAGCTCGATTTGCATTTCCCTGACTGTATTACCCTGGTCACTTTTTAACATGCCGATCTTGTTATCAAGTATCGCAGCTTCTTCCTCCAAGTTTTGGCGCTGAAGCTTGATCTTCTGAAGATAATCTTCTTCAGTTTTTTCTAATTTTGTTTTCCAGCGTTCCTCCAGCCCATCTCTTTCCTGCGCCGCCTTCTTCTTAGTAATCGCTAACTGTGAAGATAATTCTTCGATTCTCGTCTCCAGAGATTGCTTTGATAATCTTAATTTTTCCGATTGAGACAGCTCTGTCATTTTTGTCTCTTTTTTCAGATTATCAACGTCAGACCGGAATCTCGCCAATTCCCGTTCGCGCTGTTCCAGGTCAAACTCTAAACCGGACTTCTCTTGTTCCAGAGAATCGATCAAGTCCTGCTGCCGTTTGGCCTTTAAAGTTAACGCATCAACTTCATCCGTGCTCCCCTCCTTTAGACCCGATAACTGATCTTGATATTTCCGCTCAAGAATCGCCATTTCAGCCGCAGCTTCTTCTTTATTTAACGCGAGATCCAATCTGTATTGATCGCTCAGAGAATTAATCTGCCAGTTTAAGTCACCGACCGTTGATTGCAATTTTTCCTTATCAGCAAGAAACTGCTGTTCCATATCCTGCTTCTGTTCCATCAGTTCCCGCTGCCGTTTCTCCTCCATTGCGGCCAATTTAGCCTGCCATTTTTCTTCAGTTCCTAGAAGATCTTGCTGTGAACGGTTTTCAAGCAAACTTAGTTTATACTCTTTGCGTTCTACATCATCCTCAAGATCTCTGATACGGTCACTGCTGCTGTCCCGCAATTCGTTAAATTGGCGGGTTAGATCAATTACCGTTTCACGCAATTCTTTTTTCTCATCAAGAAAGTCCTGGCTTAACACCCTCTTACGATTATCCAATTCTTCCTGATGCTGTTTTTGTGCCAGCTCCAGCTTTTGTGCCCATCGCCGGTCAACGTCCATTAGACGCTCTTGAAACTCGGCTTCGCGAACCGTGAGCTGATATTGCTGCGCTGCTAAGTCGGTTTCTAATTCTCTGATCTGGCTGTCGCTGCCATTCTTGAGCATATTAAAGCGGTTATTTAAACTAACAATTGTCGCCTGTACTTCTTTTTTTCCGCCAAAGATCCGTTTTTCTAAAGATTCCATTTCCTCGGACATTTTTTGCTGATGCTCGGCCTCACGCACAGCCCATTTCGTTTTCCACTGGGCTTCACTAGCGGACAATTTCGCCTGCCATTGTTCTTCCGAAGCACGAAGATCATCTTGATCTTGTCGCTTAAGAAATTTGATCTTTTTCTCATGGTCATCCTTCATGAACGCCATCTGGGAATTCAATTTCCTGATCTCTGCCTCCAGAGAGCTGTTAGCAAGTTCCAATCTTTTCTCCCGGGAAGACTCTTCACTCGCTTCGAGCCGAAGAGCGGCTTTTTCCTTTTCCAGATCAGCAACAATACGCCGTTCGATCTTCAGCTCATTTTTCAATAATTCCAGGCGGCGCTCATTCGTGCCTTCCAGTTCTCTTATCTGATCCTTTAAAGCGGCAACCTCACGCGGCCCTTCTGTTTTTATCTTATACTCATAGTCCTTTTTAACTGAAGCCAGCTCTTCTTCTAATTCCTCGACCTGAGCTTCCAACGGCTCCTTGGCCGACTTGATCACCTTAGAACGCCTGCTAATACTTACCCTGAGTTCTTCCTTGAGGCCATCCACCTTGCTTCGCGACTTAACAAGTTCATCATATTTCTCATCGAGGCTCTCTTTAAATTCAGACCTTTCTTTTTCCAGAGCGCTAAGCGAACTTTGTTTAGCTTTAAGATCAATCTGCAATTGGTCGATCACGCTACTGCTATCGCCCGTCAAAACGTCTAATTGAGTGTTGAGTTCGGCAATTTGGACTTGCAGGCTTTCTTCCTGGTTTTTAAGTCCTTTTTGGTATTTTTCCTCAGCAATAATAAACTTTTCGCCCCACCGTTGGTCATTCTCTGCGAATTTTTCTTTCCACTCGGCTTCCGGTTTCTTTCTTAAGCGGCTTATTTCCCTGTCTTTTTCCTTTAATTTATCCCGCCATTCATCCTCAACTATGGCTAATTCTTCTTTAGCCTCATCCAATAAAGATCCCAACTCTTTATTTAAAGACTTAATTTCTCCTTCTAAAGATTTTTTAGCCCTCTTTATATCTTTCGCGCGTGAATTCTGGATCATTTTTAATTGTCTTCTCAAACTAGCGATTTCATCCTTTTTTTCCTCTTCGACATTTGAGAGCTTTTTCTTCCATAATTTTTCATCTCTTTCTGACTTAACCTGCCATTTATCTTCGTTTGCCTCCAGTTTATCTTCCCACTGCTCCTCAACTTCCTTTAGCTCTTTCTTCGCTTCATCCCATAAAGACTCTAACTCGCCATCCAAAATCTTGATCTTTTCTTCTAATGGCCGCTTCGCGATTCTTACCTGGTCATCATAGGAAGATCTTGCCGCCTTAAGCTCCTGATTTAACTGCGATACATCGCCGTCAAGTTCTGCTAAGCGTTTATCTCTTTTCTCAAGCGTAGAGGTCAGTTCAGAGACCCTCTTCTCCAAAGAACTCACCAACTGCCGTCTTTCTTCTAACTGGAGTCGTAATTGCTCGATCGTCTGGTCGCCATTGCTCTTGAAGAGATCAAGCTGCTCGTTTAAGCCGGCAATTCTTTCTTGTGAATTTTGCTTTTGCTGATCAAGCTTCTCCTGGGATTCTTCCTTTTGCGCCGCTAATTCTTTCTGGAAACGTTCTTCCGCAACGGATAACTTTTCCTTGGAAATATCTTCAAGCGAATTGAGTTCCTTTTTATGGTCTTCCTTTAAAGAGATCATCATTGTTTTTAGATCATTGTACCTCTCATCCGCGTTTTGCTTCTTTTTCTCATAGTCTTCCTGTTGCTTCTCTAACTTTGTCTGCCATTGTTTATCGGAAACCGCTGCATCTTCACCAGAACCTTTTTTAAGAACTGCAATCTCACTTTCATGGCCCTTTCTTAAAGACACGATCTCGCTATTTAATTTTTTTATCTCGTCTTCCAATGGCCTCTTCACTGACGCGATCCACTTTGAACGTGATGACCAGGTTTCTTTGATCTGGTCTTTTAAGACCGCGACACTATCTTCAGATTTAGCTAACCGATTTTCCTTTTGGACGAGATTTGAAGCCAGATCAGAATTCTCCTTCATTAAGGAATCAACTTCATTTTGTTTCTTTTTTAACTGGTCTTGGATATCATCGATAATACTGCCGCTGTCTTTTTTCAAGAAATTAAGCTGGTCATTGAGGCTAGCAATTTTTCCTTCTAGAGCCCGCTCTTGAGATTCGAGTTTTGCCTGCCATTGTTTATCACTAGCCACCTGATTCTGTTTTGAATCATTTTCAATCCTCTTTATCTCTGTCTCATGATCTTTTTGGAAAGCCGACATTTGTTTAGCAAGATCAGATCTCTCATCCTTTAACGCGCTGATTGCCTTTTTCTTCTCTTGAATCTCTGCGTCGAGCGCCTTTTGATGTTTTCTTTTTATGTTCGCAAATTCTGATTGCCATCGTTTGTCACTCGTTATCATGTTTTGTTTCGAATCATTTTCTATTCTCTTTATTTCCGTCCGATGATCTCCTTTAAGAGAAGCGATTTCCGTCACAATCCGGGATTTATCATCTTCCAGCAAACTGATCACTTTTTCATTCTCTTTCAATCTAGCCTGCCATTGTTCAGTACTATCCGTTCGGCTTTGTCTTGAGTCTTTTTCAATTCTCTTTATTTCTGCCGCATGATCCCTTTGGAGGACAGAGATTTGTTTAGCAAGATCAGCCTTTTCATTATCTAGGCGGCTGGCCGCTTGCCGCTCTTTTTGCCGCTCTTCGTCAAGTTTTGCAATACGGCTAGAACTACTAGTCTGCATCTTGTTGATTTCATCCTGATATTTCTTTTCTTTATCTGCTAACTTAGCCTGCCATTGTTCGTTGCTAGCCGTTTGACTTTGTTTTGAATCACTTGCAAGCTTGCTTATCTCTGCCAAGTGATCCCTTTCGAGTGCAGAGATTTGCTTAGCAAGATCAGATTTTTCATTATTTAACCGGCTGGCCACTTGCTGCTCTTTTTTTAATTCTTCATTAAGTTTCGCTATTCGGCTATCGCTGTTGTCTTTTCTTATGCGGATTTCATTTTGATATTTCTTTTCCTTACTTGCCAACTTTTGTTGCCATTGTTCATCACTGGCTGCCCGGTTTTGTTTGGAATTATTTTCCAAATCTCTAATTTTTTCCGCATGATCCTTTTTAAGAGAAGCAATCTCAATCGCAAGCCGGGATTTATCGTTTTCTAGCAAGTCGATCACTTTTTCATTCTCCTTCAACCTTGCTTCCCATCGCTCATTACTAGCCGTTTGCATTTGCTTAGAATCATCTTCGGCCTTTTTTACCGCAACTGCATGATCTTTTTGTAAAACGGAAATTTGTTTTGCAAGATCAGATTTCGTATTTTCCAATTGGCTGATAACTTGACGCTCGCGTCCCAGCTCCTCGTTAAGCTTTGCTATTTGATTACCGTTAGTATTTTTTATCCGACCCATCTCTTGTTGATATTTATTCTCACGATCGGCAAATTTTGCCTGCCATTGTTCGTCAGAAGATGTCTGCTTCTGCGTGGAAGCATCTTTTATCTCCGTGATCTTTGTTTCATAATCCTGCTTCAGAGAAGCGATTGTCACATCAAGCTCTTGTTGGTGTTCATTTTCCTTCGCCGTCAATTTGGCCTGCCATTGCTCGTTAACCGTCGCTTGACCCTGTTGTGCGACAACTTCCATTTCCCTTATCCGTGTCTCATAATCCTTTTGCGATGTGGCCATCCGGGCAATAAGATCGGATTTTTCCTCTTTGAGAAAATCGATCACGCTTTGTTTCTTTGCCGCTTCTTCATTAAGCGCTTCTGTATATTGCGTCTCAGCATCGTTAAGTTGCGCTTGCCACAATTGAGTACTAGCTCCCAACTTTTCTTCCCATTCTTGCTGAAACGCCGACATTCTTTTCTCTGAATCCTCTTGTGACAGCGCAAGCGTATTTTGATTCTCCTCGTTGACCGAAGCTATCGTCTCCTGCAAAGCCATAATCTGACCACCCATTTCCCGTCTGACAGTAATAAGTTTTTGCTCATGTTCCTTTTCTTTTACCGCAAACTGCACTTGCCATTTTTCTTCAGACACCATAAGATCACGGCTTGTATTCTCCTGAATACCCTTGATCTGGTCCTCATTGTTTTTCTTCAATGAAATGATCTCTTCATCCAACAATCTGACCTTTGCCTCCAACGGCTCCTTGGCAAGCTGGATTCTTTCGAGATACGATTTCTTCATCGCTTCATTTTCACCCAATGAAAGCTTCAGATCATCTTGAAGATTAATAACCTGCTGTTCCCTGTCATCGAGGTCAGCTGTTAAGTCTACCATGGCATTATTGAGAAACTCAATTAAAGCCGCATCCTCACTGGTCTTTGATTGGAGTTGACCAATTTGCTTGGTATTATCTCTCCGTAACTGCGCAAACTGATTTTCATATTCTTGTCTAAGAGAAACTATTTGTGAACTGAGTTCAGCAACTTTCTCCTCAAGCGGCTGCTTAGCAAGGTTAATTTTCTCCTGGCGGGTCGCTTTCTCGACAGATAATTGGTTTGCTAAAGCGTTGAGATCGCTCTGCGATTGCGCGAACTGCTGCTCGCTTGCCTTAAGCTGTGATGTGAGCTCAACCTTATTTTGTTTTAGAAGCTCGGCCACATCTTTCTGCCCTTCTAATTCTGCCCGCAACTGATTGATCTGGGCCGCACTCTGCGAATTCAGCTGGCTGAGCTCGCCCTGATATTTTTGCTCGATAGCGGTAAGCTTCTCGACCCACTCTGATTCATTCTTCAGGAGATCTTCTTGAGAGCCTTGGCGAAGGGCGTTAAGCTCGCGCTCATAATCATGTTTGACAGAAATGAACTCAACGCTCATATCCTCAATCTTTGTTTCAAGGGGTTTGCGAGAAATTTCAAGCTCTTTGGCGTGAACCCTCTTCGTCGCGGCGATCACATCTTTCAATGTCATAGCATCACTCTCGAGCCTGCGTACTTGAGCGCTTTCCCGGCTAAGATCAGACTCAAGGCCGATCTGTTCTTTGCGCAGGGCATCGATCAAGTCTTCCCTTTCTTTTAAACGGACCTGCAGCTCATTATTTTGACTTCCGGCGCTCTCTTGAACAAGTTCAATCTGTTCAGTCAAATAATTGATGTCATTCTGAAATTTCTCCCTCTCTGTTGCGGATTCTTTCTCAAGGCTTTCTTGCTGCGTTCTTAACTGGCTTTGATACTGAGCTTCCAAGTTTTCCAGCTTGGCTTTCCATTGCCTTTCCCCCGCTAAATGCTCCTCGACAAACGTCTGTTTGAGCGATGAAATTTCATCTTCCCTGTCCCTAAGGTCGGACAATAACTGCTGAACACGTTTATCGGTTCCCTTATTCACCACTTTTAATTCCTTATTCAATGAAGCAACTTTTGCCTCAAGCCTTGCGGCCTCTTTCTCTAAAAGTCTTTTCCTCTCCCTATATTGCGCTTGATATCTTTTCTCCGTAGAGACCAATTTTTCCTTCCACTTTTTCTCGACAGCCAAGACATCCTTTTCCCCGCCGACCGAACTGAGGATTGTATCGACCTTGCTTTCATACGTATCCCTTACTGAAATCAGCCCGGCCTTCAATTGCTCGATCTCCTTCTGCAGCGGACCCTCAACCGCTACAACTTCTTCATAGCGGTGCATTTCACTTCCAAGTAAGCCCCTCCTTTTTTCCTCCGATGCCCTGCCCGGCACAACGGCAGTTGTTTTCCCAGCTGCTGTTCCTCCGGCGCCAAGTGTTTTTCTTTTTATAGACTGCGCTTCTATTTTTCTGATGAATTTCACCGAGTCGGACTCCAGAATATCTGTTCTGACAAACAGAACAATGATCTCCGCCATCGAGTTATCCGATAGAACCGAGATCAGCCGGGCATCCGCGATCTTCTCATCGCCGCGGGTAACCTCAATCGTATCGCCTTTCTTAACACCATCATCCGTTCCGATCGGAACCATATAAAGATGGTTTTCCTCAACCTCGACAATACCCGGAATCGTAACAACATCTTCGGCCAGAACTTTATGCGGATTAAGAACCATCACGGCAAGCAATAAAATAACACCCCAAAAGATAAGCGGTCGTCTGTTTTTCACTATGTTAACCTCAAGAACGAAATTTGGATTGATGTGGATTTGATTTTCCTCTGCAAAACATTAGAACAACTCTGTTATTTCTGTTTATTTTTCCCGTACCAGGTCTGCCATGTCAGGATATATTTTCTTACCCAGTTGGCATCGCGCGCGTCAGAAGCATAAGCAAGATAATTCTGAAAATATTCGATCGCTCTTGGCCTGTCGGTCAAATGCTCGGCGTAAATGTAGCCTAAATTATAATTCGCATAGGCATCCTGGGGCTTTAGTTCAAGAACTTTTTCAAACTCTTTGATCGCGCGCCCGTATTCCTTACTCTTTATATTCGAAACGCCCAAATTATAATGCATATCGGCCGTTTCCTTAACAAGCTTCCTGTTGTGCCGGGCAAGGTCGGCAAATTTCTTAGGAAACTGTGTGGCCTCCTGAGCAAGATAGCGGTTCTCTTTTTTGATCTCCTCGTATTGTTTCTCAGAAGCCTCTACCTCCGCCCGCATGAGATCGATTTCCTGTGTAAGCCCTGAATTTTCCATTTTGGAAAGACGGAATTCTTTTTGTGATTCCTCCAATTGCTTCGCCGATGCGCCATTTTCCCGCATTAACGTATTGACTTGTTTCTTCAATTCTTCTATTTCATCTTTAACTTTCTCGCGAATATTTTTGATCTTAACATCCTCATCTTCCTGCGCTTCAGCTAAAAACACAGCAAGCTGATCTTTTTCCGCGGTGACCTCTTTTAAATGCAACTTTAAGTTCTCCACAATCGTACTAAGTTGCTGTGCCCTCTGCTCCAAAGATTGCTTCTCTTTAAGAAAGGCTTCGTTCTCCGAGGTCATTTGATTATAGGAGCTTTTGATGGTATCACATTGCTGATTATCACGCCTCATCCGTTTCAATTGCTCCACAACAGTTTCCTGGTCCTTTTTAATCTTTTCATAAGCTTCCATTAACGTCGTGTTCTTATCACGCATGCCCTGAACATTCTCACGGGAATCTTTGCCATCTTCAACTAATTGCTGATATTGACGGTCCTTTTCCTCGAGCTTTGATTGACATTCCTGTTCTTTCTCCTCGAGCATGACTTTGTATTTCCGAGCCTCTTTCCCGCCGAACATATCACCGAATGAAGAGCCGTAAGCGGTACTAACACTCAATGAACACGCAGCTACAACTGTAACGGCTAAAACAAATATTCTATCCATGCTGGTTTTCTCCCATGAGTTTTTTTCTTGTTCCCGCTTAATCCCTAAAAGATTTGTAATCTAATTTGCCGAATTCGGGCCCATATATGTCGTCATCAATCGATTCATATGTTTCATAATCTTTGAACTCTTTCGCCCCTTCTTCTCCAGGGTCAATCTCGCCGGTCGTAAGCATTGTGCCATCCACGATATGAGGAGTGATCATAACAAGCAACTCCGAACGTTCCACTTGTTTCGTTTGCGACTTAAATAAATTCCCGATCCACGGGATATCTCCCAAAAAAGGAATGCGTTTAGAATTTTCGGTTTCCTCGTTACGCCGCAGGCCGCCAATAATGATAGTCGCATTATCCTCGACCATCACCGTAGTCTCCGCAAGAGTCGAATCAATAATAGGGATCTGATTCCCGCTGGGCGTAATAAGCACGTCAACCACACTGCTGACTTCAGGCTTGATCTTCATCGTCACGAAGCCATCTTCATTAATCGTCGGGGTCACTGATAATTGAATCCCAACATCGACAAAATTAACATCCTCAGCCGTCGTCGTTGTCGTTGAACCGGAAGTCGTCGTTGTCGTGATATAGGCCTCCTTACGCCCGACGTGGATCCTTGCCTCTTGGTTATTGATAACGGCTAACTTCGGATTGGAAAGAAGCTTAGCTTCTCCCAATGTCCCTAGAAACTTGAACAGCACTTCGAAAGACGCATTCTTCGCTGTTTTTCCAAAATAAACTTGCTCCATGTAGGTTGACTTTGACCCTGCAGAAGGAATTTCTGCAGGGTCTGTTATTGTTGGTATATGAAAATTTCTTTCGCCAAACTGATTTTCCCCATGAACACTATCGATAAACGTTTGGTTACTCCGTATTAGAGGCTCTAAAGGATGGCTGCCTAAAAATCCGCCCCCAACTAAATCGCTAAACATCCCCTCCCATTCGATACCGGTCGTAAGCGTGTCCTGGAAATCAACCTTAATAATCTTGGCGTCGATCAACACTTCCAGAGTTTTCTTGTCCAATGCCTCAATGATCTGCATGATATCATTCATGCGGTCGGGAAAAGCCTGGATCACAACCTGATTACTGCGCTCATCGGCCCAAATCGAACCCACACTCTTTTCATCGAGCTCACCGCGCAATTGCTCCTCAACATCAATGGCATTAGCATATTGCAAATCAAAAACATTGATTTCACTTTTCCGTTCGAGAATTACAAGGGCGTCTTCCATTTCCTTAATTTTCTCTTGCGTATCAACCATCAAAACAGTTCCCGATTCCTGGTCGACAAGAATGCGCCCGATCTTGCTCTTGAGCGTGTCTAGAAGATCGAACGCCTTTTCAGGAATCGCGTATTTTAACTGATACATCTTTACTTTTCGAATATCGCCGAAACTTTTGCCATAACGCGCTTCATATTCAAGGGCCGTCATAATGTAATAAATATCGCCCCGCTTTTCATAAGCAAGATTATTGGTCAGTAGGGTTATATCGAATATATCCTGTATGGAAACATCTTTTAACTGCAGGGTGACACGTCCTGTGACAGTTTTACTCGTTACTATATTCGCCCCGCTTCGCAAAGAGATATATGTCAAAGCATCATTGACGTCCATATTGCGCAGATCCAGCGTAATACGCTGATTCATGTCAACGACGCGCGGCCTTACAGACTTTGTTTCTTTTTCAACTTTTTCAGCTTTTCCTTGCCCGGCTTTTTTAAGATCTGGCTCTACATTCTTTTCGGCTTCATCATTCTGAATATTTTGCGTGTCACCGTCCTTGACATCATCCTTTGAAAGAGCCTCTTCAGTAGTAACAACAGGGCTGTCCCCATCAAGCCCTGCAGTCTCTTGAGCCTGCACGCCTCTTGCGCTATAAAGCATCAAGACGACGGCTAATAGAATAATCCAAAAATATTTGTTCATCTCTTAGCGCAATTCCATTTCTTTGTCATTGTCGTAGGTCAAGATCACCTTATCCTCAAAAATGGCTTCTACTTTAATAAGACTGTCAATTCTTTCCCCGCGTTTTAAAAAGTAGATCTTTTTGGTCTCAACATTCTCGACCATCACATCCGGGTCATCAGACCACCCGATCCCAACAAGACCAAGTTGCTGGGCGAGGATCTCAGCCTGAGAGAGAACGTTCACTGCCGGAGCAGGAACTTCGTCTTCATCGTCATTCGCCTCTATTTCCTGAACTCCAAAGTCGCCGAATTTAAAAATATCACGTGATCGGGGCCCTTCAAGGTAATACGAAATTTTTTTGCTTGATAGTTCAGCTACGGGGATTTCTTTGGGTTCCCTGGAACTTTTTGAAACAAATTCAGGAACTTTTTTTAACCTGCTCATGGACATAGCAAAATTCCCCACCAGATATACGAGTAAGAGCGCAATACAGACCTTAAGCATCCTATTGAGCCCCTTGATATCCGGAAGGGCATTTTTTAAGAAAGCGCCTGATTGCATGCTCTCCTGAAAAAAGGAAAGCCGTCCCCGAAGAGCCGAGAAAGAAACCAGGTTAAAAGATTTACGTTTAATCTTTTTTTGGCTTACATCCTGTTGCTTAGGATCCTCGATTAAGTCTAATAACTGCTTTTCAGGAGTAGTGGGTCTTTCCTGTGCCATCCGGCCCGCATTTCATTTTGAACAATATCTTCGATCACACCAGCGCTGACCACAGACTTATTGCGCATGACTAATTGCTTGAGCGCTTTGTGGCAAAGCATCGTTATCCGCCTAGGATAACCCTGTGTGGCTTGATGAATTTCACCAATAGCATCTTTTAAAAACAAATGCATTTTTGCTTTGTATCCGGCCTTGCGGATACGGAAGTTGATCATCTCCTCGGTCTCTTGAAGACTAAAAGGATTGAGCATATATTTAAAACTGATCCTGTCAAAGAAATTCGGGATGTTAATAATTTTCTCGTGTAATTCCGTTTGACCTAAAAGGACCAGTTGTAAGAGTTTGTACTCGTTAGTTTCATAGTTAAGAAGAACCCTCAACACCTCTAAAGACCGGTCGCTTAATTTCTGGGCTTCGTCGATAATAAGAACAACCGCTTTATTTTCGGTGACGCCTTTCTGAAAAAGAAACCGTTCTAACGCGTCACGGATATCTAGCGGTGCCATTTGCGAAGAACCGTTAAAAGGGATGTCGAAATTCTGGGCTAAAGAACGAAGAAAGACATGCTCATCCTCAAATGTGGGGTCAAGAATAATATGAAAGATAACATCGCTCCGGGCCTTAAGTTCTTGAATAAGTTTTCTCGAGAGGGTTGTTTTACCGGTCCCAATATCTCCAAGAACGACACTTAATCCCCTTCGCAGCCGCAGCTCAATAAGGGTATTCGTTAGCGCTTGTTCATGTTCGCGGGAAAGATAAAAATAATTAGGGTCAGGGCTTGTCGAAAACGGCTCTTTTTCAAATCCGAGGACTTTGTAATAGCTCATTTTTATCTACTTGTAGAAGATTAAACGGTT
>JAGLQN010000222.1 GCA_023136835.1 Candidatus Omnitrophota bacterium
ATGTTCTTGAACCTATAATAGCTATTTTCATTATTTACTCCTATTTAAATTTCTTTAGAAATAAAATAAAGCGTGCATAATATTCACTTTCAGTTTCTACTGATTCTTGAATACAATTTTTCAAGAATATTAACTCTTTTTCTACTTCTTCCTTGTTGGAATGATATCCACTTTCTCTATCATATGGTTGTAAACACCATTCATTTTCATCTGATACCTTTCCTCTTCCCATATATTCCTGACAATATGTACCTATATACCATCCTGCAGCAGACTTCATAACACAAGGATAAGATATAAATAAATAACCTTTCTTAATTTCTAGTTTTTTGTTCATAATTATCTCCATTTAAGAAAAACGCGCGGCAATATTATAATATCTTTTCTCCAAGATAAAACAAACAATTTTTTACTTCAAATACTCCTATATTTAACTCTGTTATCTCTGTTATATCTTCTATAATATTTATTTCTTTACCTCCAAAGATAACAACAATCTTTTCAACTATAGAAATTTCTGATTCAACTATAACTACATATTCTACTCCTAATTTATCTCTAATTAAATAAACTTTCTTCTTCATAATAATCTCCTTATTTTAATCCTTTTAAAATAATTCCATACAAGATCTCCATTAGCATCTGATTGATCACTTATATAATTATTAGGAGTCAAATATTGAAAACAGCCGCCGGGATATTTTTTATTCACCATTGTTAATAACTTATCTCTACTTATATCTCCATATACTTTAACTAAGAAGAACCTTGTATATCCTTGTTCTCTATAAAGATGAACATATCTAATATATCTATTAATTACTCTATTCTTTAGATATCTTTGTATCTTTTTCTTCTTCATAGAATCTCCTTATTATCTAATCCTCCATGCTCTTGTTTCTATACATAGTTTAATAAAACTTATGAAAGAGGAAGAAGAACCTGCAACAAAACTCATTTTATATAACTTATATTTCCTTTTCCAAAATCCATAAGAATATACACTCTTTTTCTTCTTCATAATATCTCCTCTTGTTATACTATATCTATATCTTATATATCCACCTAAATATAACTACATACATAACTATATCTAGATACAATCTATCTCTTAGTGTGTCATAAGACACACAACTACCTGAAATATCTTATTCAGGCTATGCAAACTTGTTCTGGTATGTTTTGATATATCTCTAAAATATCTCTAAAATACTCAAATATATAGTGAATATACTGAGTATCTCCTCTATCTCTCTATACTTTCCTACAGATACATCTTATATCTTACTCCTTCCTATCTTCTATCTATCCTCCCAACCAATTCCTTAAGTATTTATAATTACTCCTTTAAGGAGTATATAAGAGCCTTATAGGACTATGTATGGGAGATGATATAAGATAGATATAGAGAAGTGTAAGATAATTCTATATAGTATAAGAATAGAAGTATCTAGTACAAGATAAGGGAGATCTGGTACAAGG
>JAGLQN010000223.1 GCA_023136835.1 Candidatus Omnitrophota bacterium
AGGGCACTAGTACGCTTTCGCGGGAATGACATTTCTTGTTTCAATAAGAAAATTAATAGTGTCATCCCTGCGGAAGCAGGGAACGAATAATGTAAAACAATGTTAACAGAGTCCTAACTAACCAAGGACGACCTTGATAGTACAATCTAGCGGGGTGGCACCGATAGTCTCTCGGCTAATCTTGACCGTATCAGCAACCGCGATAGGCTCTCCATTAATGTAGGCTTCTTTGATCGAATAGGCGCCATAATCCAATTTCTTTGGATTCTCATAAGTCACGACAACCTTTTTCCCGGCAAACCGGGAAATTGCCGTCGCACGGCCTGTTTTGGCGTCAAATTCCTCTTTGACCAGCTTTGGCGCAAGCCGCAAATCACCTTTTTCCCCGCGGATGCCGAAAACCTCTGTCAACTGGATCAGAATCAGCCAGCTTGCGGAACCCGTCAAATAGTGATAACGCCCGCGGCCTTCCAAATCAAAATATTCGGGTATCCCGGGGTAAATTTTGCTCTTATCCGTATCAACGCACATCTTGTAAATCGAATTGAGGACATCATACCCTTGCCTGACAAACTCTCTTTTGTATAAAGCGCACGCGTACATGATCGACATATGGTTAAAAAAAGCCCCGTTCTCTTTCGTGCCATAGGCAAAACCGAAGGCCCGTCCAAGGTCCAAATAATGGTCGATATGAAAATCTGTGTTTAACCGTAATCCTCCCGAGCCCTCATCCCGCAAATAAGTTCCCACCGCTTTGATGACGCTTTCGATTTCTTGGCGGTTCGCTAACCCGCTCATGACCGGGAATACCTGGCCGATGAGCGTCATGCGGACATGATCATTTGCCGCCCCTTCCAGGCGTTTTCCCTTATTGTCGTAATACCCGTTAAACCAACTGTCCTTGCGGCCTTCGCGCTCGACAGTCACGATTTCATTGGCCCGTATATGCCCAAAAATCCAGTTCCCTTTCCGTCGGAGGTCTTCCGCTATTTTGCCGACAGGCACTTCCGCCTGTCCGCCGCTGATAGACGGATGCACCGACGGAAAATACGTTTCGAAGAGAAATGTTTTCTTGTCTTGCCAGTTATCATAATCGAGTGCCTGGCCCCCGCAAGAATCTAAAAGGGCTTTGACTTCGACAGCCAAAGAGATCCCCTTGATGCCCTTGGCCGACGAAAGATCTTCTATGAGATCCGCCAACGCCAGCAAATTCCCGCCGTAAAGAGACATCAACGCGACGCTTTCGCCGCGCTCGCGCGCCATATCGAGCCCGTCATTCCAATCGGCGTCTTCCAGCCGGATGATATTATGCTCGCCGACATTAAAGAACTGCGTCAAATGCTCGACGAGGATATGCTCCATGACCGATCCCCTGTAGGCCGCGCCCTTTTGGTCATTCAGGCAGTTCCCGTCATCCGGCGTCCAGGAATAATCCTTTTCATAAGCCCGCGACCATTGCCCGTCCCGGAAATACGTGTTTCCTTCAAGCAGGATATCGTAATCCCCGGTCTGATCGATATAAAGCTTCAGGGTTAACAGCGGCCAGGCGCCGTGGTCCATCCACACGCGCGCGATCGCGTTGCGGTCGCCGGCAAACTCACCGGGCGCCGGTCCGATGATCGTGGCATTCGACCCGTCGGCACGCACGCCGGCAAAGTTATCGACGAGCGTCTTGCGGATATGCCCAGGCTCAATCATGATCAGCGACAGCAGGTCCTGCCAGATGTCACGCCATCCTTTGCCGCCTTTGCCGTAGTCATGATCGGGCAAAAACGAGCAACCGAAAATCCTGCGCAGCACGGGCTGCAGGCCAACCCACCGCATCCAGGCATTGAAAGCAGGATCTCCCGTCGAGAACTCAATGACCCGCGATTTTTGCGTCCAATATGTTTTATTTTGCCGCAGGGCGGCGTCAAATTTTTGAGGCGAGTTGAAGCCATCGAACACCCCGGCCATTTCCTCGCGGCTGGAAGCCACCCCCATAACGATCAGGTATTCGCAGGATGCCCCCGGGGCTAATGTCTCATCGGCAAACCGCAGCGCTCCCACAGCTTCCTTGCCGTTTAACTTTTCTTTCGATAAACCGCCCGGAGAAATATTATTGATGACCGCTTCCGGCGCCGTCACGCTTCCGCTTTCCCCGTAAAAACTCTCGGCCGTGGGAAACGTGCCCGAGGGATTTTGGCCCTTAGCGTCCACCCCTAAGACATAGTAGAGCGCCTCGCCGGCCCGGTGCCCGCATTCGTTAAAGACCATTGTCGGCTTGACGCACACGCCGCCGGGCAGCTGATCTATTCTGTTAAACAGGGATGTTACGTGTTCATGATCATGTTTATTCGAAAGCGCGCGGGCGAACATCGGAAGGCTGAAGGTCGGGGTTATCACGCGCTGTTCCCGGGAAATATTGCGCGCGCTCACGCGCATCAACTCGACATGTTCGCCGGAAACGGGCACAAAATTTATGGCCTCCATTTCAAGGCCGGCGCTCGCGTGGGTCCGCTTCAACTTATGCCAAAGCATGCCGGCTTCAACCGAAGCACCTTCTGCTTCCGCAGATACCAGGGAAACGATCCCGTTGTCTTTGACATAACAAAAGAAATTGCGCGCGTCCTGCCTGAGGTCTTCAACGGAAACCGGTTTGGTAAGATAGCGGTCTTTGTCGGTTTTGATATCGCCGCTTAAGCGGGGCGAGAGCGATGATTTGATTGCCAAAGCATCAACCCCGCAAAGCGGAAAGTAAATACTGCGCAGGTTAAAGGCCTTTTGGGAGACAAAACTGGTCCCATCCGGAAGGTAATGATAGAGACCGGCTACAGGCTTTTTAGCAAGGTTCTCTTTCGACTGATCAGCAACATGCGGCATAAGTAAAGGACATCTCCTTGATTTTCAAAATTCCAAATTGTCATATGGTCATAAACGGACTCCCGGGGTCCGTTTACGGGGCCTGGGTGCCCAAAAAATCACAGCTGACGTCTCCCGTCTTACGTTTTCCCCGGCCGCGTAGGTCGGGATGAGCTTTTGAGCTATAAGCTATATGTTTTAAGCCTTACCTGGTATAGCTCGATGAGTCCGACATAGTCGGACGAATCGCGCCCGGAGTTTCCGAAGAAAACGGAGGGTGTACAGCTTATGGTTTAAAGCTTACGCGAAAAGGAGCTAGGCGTTTTTTGCTCTTTTTTAAAGCATTGGTGCTCATAGTCTTTGAACTCTAACATATTAATACTAAAAACATATTCTAATATACATAAACCTTTTAAACAAGTGATAATCGTTAGGGAGCATCAGGCAGAATACGCGAGGAAAATCTTAAGCAGCAGAATCAGTTTCGATGAACTTGTAGGGCCGCCACATATCCATAAAGACGATCTTGTGGAATCTAATCCCGATATCCCACATTTCGGTTTCTTTATTTTTGACCCAGGCCACCGCGCCGCGAAGCGTCATATCCCCTTTTCCATCGGACATGTCCACCTCCAAAGTAACCTTATCATTAAGGTATAAGCGTTCCTTTGTGGTGATCTTGACGCCTCCGGCCGAAGCATCGCGCAAATAGATATCCGCGCCGAAATCACCGCGCGTGTCTTTGAACTTGGCGGGAAACCTCGATGGGAAACGCTCGAAAAGGCGCCGGTCTTCAAAAGAAGAGCCTAGCGGCTCATCCGAATTCTCGATGGGCTCATTCATAAATTTATTTTTCTTTTCCCTCTTTGAAATAGCCGCTTAGCCGCGATTTTGATCCCTGCAGAACATCCTTAAAGGATACGCCGACCCTGTAGCTTTTTGAATTCATGATGCGGCACACCCATTCGATTTTTCCAATAACAAAAACCGGTTTGCCTTCGGCCGAAATCTCGATCTCGATAGGCACTTCCTTATTAACGGGAATGCGGTGTTGGGATACAAAGCCTAAGCCCCCTTTGCTGAAATCGATAACCTGAGTGTGGTCAAAGACGCTTCCCTTCTTGCCATCGACAGGAACAACACAAACTTTACGTTCATTTTTTCTGTAATCGGACATTCTTCACAACCTATTGGTTTTAATACATTTAGAATTTGTTAAGCCTGGAGGCCCTTATCTTTGTCCTCTTTTGAAAGAAAACGCTTTCTTCACTGTAACTATAATATATAAATGTATAAAATGCAAACTCTTGGTTAAAAATATTTATATTAGTGATATACTAATACGGTTTAATGGAGAATCCGGAGGCCAAATCCCATGCGAAATATAACCGATTATATTACTATCGGCGCTCTTCTCTACTTTTTTTATAATGGATGGCGCAAGGGGTTTTTAAAAACTCTTCTCGGGCCGGTTTCCCTGATCGCCGGTTGTTTGATAGGCTACTTCTATTATCAGAAAAATCAAAACATCGCGGCCGGGCTCGCGATATGTATCATCAGCCCTTTCTTTATTCACATCGTGGCTTCCCTTCTTCTTAAGCTCTGGCATAAGACCGTCAATAGCGATATCCCGCCTTCAAAGGTAAGCCGGTTGTCGGGCAGCGCCTTCAGCATTGTTTGGGGCGGCGGTTATCTGGCGATGATGCTGATCGTAATCGCGATCATTCCGTTGCCGGTTGAATGGTTTGAACGGATTCAAAATGATGTTCTGGCGTCAAGAAGCTACACGTTGATCAGCAACCGAGTCGGCGATAAGATCCCGAAGGAATTCCTTGATATTAAAAAAATTATCAGCGTCCTGCAGGATTCTGCCAAGCTCGAGAGGTTTGAATCGACCGAAGAGTTTAAAGCCCTGAGGGAAGACGGCCGCTTTAAGGCGCTCATGGACGACGAAGAAACAGCCAAGCAGATCCGCAATAAAGATTACGGCAAGCTTTTGTCGAATCCTAGAATGCGGGATATCTTCCAGGACGAGGATCTGCTCAAAAAGATGTTCGCGCTTAATCAAAGGATCGCGGAAGAAGACGAAGAAGAAGAAAGCGAACGCGAATCCACCCCTAAGATCATAGATATCCAGCCGAAATAAAGTTAATTGGGACAGACCCTTTTTATCACTAAATCCCCGCGAAAGCGGGGACCTATTAATATAAAACAATGTCAACAGGAACTACCCCTTATCATTTCCCTATACAAAACCGCTCGAAGATGTTCTCTAAGAGATCCTCGTCGATATTGCGGCCGGTGATATGGTCCAGGAAATTGACGGCAACCTTGATCTCCTCAGAGATAAATTCCAAGGAGAGCCCTCCGGATAAGATCTCTTCGGCCTTCCCTAACGCGGACTGACAACCCTTAAGCGCGTTGATATGACGGAGATTGCTCACCAGAATACCGCGCGTATCAACTCTTTTATCGTGCCAGACATGTTCAAGAATGACCGTCTCAAGCCGGTCGATGCCCGAAGATCTCAGCGCCGAAATCTTCAGGACGCGCGGCGCGCCATATTTCTTTTTGACCCTTTTTCCGTCGATCTTTGAGGGAAGATCGCATTTGTTAAGAACCGCTAAAACATTCTGCCCGTCGACGACGCGCATCAAACGCTCATCATCCTGGCTGAGCTCTTCTGCCGCGTCAAAGACAAAAAGAACAAGGTCCGCCCCTCCGATATACATATGGCTGCGCTTGATCGCCTCTTCCTCGATGAGGTTGCGCGGCTCAAGGATCCCGGCAGTGTCGATCAACTGAAACGGAATGCCCTTGATCTGAGCGGTTTCCTCAATGGTGTCGCGCGTCGTCCCGGCGATATCCGAGACGATCGCCCGCGGACTTTTTAAAAGCGCGTTAAGAAGAGAAGACTTCCCGACATTCGCTCTTCCGCAAATAACAATCTTGATCCCCTCTTTGAGGATCCTTCCGTGCTCGCTTGACCGCAGTAAGCGCTCGACCCGGCCCTTTGCCGCGCCAATCGCGTTTCCTATTGGTTTAAAGTCCCGCGTTTTATCGGCGGCGCCGAGATCGTCCTCGGGAAAATTGACAATAGCCTCGATCTCGACGTAAATATTCATTAATTGTTCACGGATGCCCTCTAATTCCGTCGAGAGCTCGCCCTTGAGCTGGTGGGTGCTGACCTGCAGGAACGTATCGGTCTTTGCCTGGATAATATCGAGAACCGCTTCGGCCTGCGCGAGATCGATGCGACCGTTTAAAAAAGCGCGTTTTGTAAATTCTCCGGGTTCGGCCAGCCGCGCGCCTAATTCACCCGCCAGGGCCAGGATAGACCGCAGCGAGGTGACTCCGCCGTGAGAGCTGATCTCGACGACATCTTCCTTCGTATAGCTCTTGGGCGCGCGCATGACGGTCAGAAGGGCCTCGTCGATTATTTTCCCTTTTTTGACATCGGCCACGTCGCCGTAATGGACCGTATATCCCGCAAACGAAGACGGCTTTGAACCGTCCTTCGCCACGAACAAGCCGTTGGCAATCTCTAAGGCCTGCCGGCCGCTTAGGCGCACGATCCCTATTCCGCCTCTGCCCATCGGTGTTGAGATCGCCACGATCGTATCATCTCTGTCCGTTAATTGATACACGCTCTTAAACTGTACTTCTTCCTTTATTAGTGGAATAATTGGTGACAGCCACCATTTATCAGACTGCCAACCACCGGATAATTGGTGGCTGTCACCAATTATTCCACTGTTAATAAATATCTTCTAGCTTCGCTGACAACAAAGACCGATCCGGCAACCAGAATGACGCCGTCGGGGCCGGCTTCTCTTCGCGCTAAATCCAGGGCGGTCCTCACATCAACAGCACCTTCTAAATCCTTTGCCCTGGGATGATCGGCCTTCGTGAAAATCATTTTGCGGGCGATCCCTTTCAGCTCATCGCAGATCGACTCTTTATCCTTATCTTTAGAAACCCCCAAGACAAGGACCACTTTCCTCCCGCCGAGGATCTCCCGCAGCGTTTGCGATAACGCTTTTGCTGAAGCAGCGTTATGGGCGCCGTCTAATAATACGAGAGGATCCCTCTCGATAACTTCCGTCCTCCCGGGCCAAAACACATTCCGGCATCCCTCCGCAACCGCGCGTGCCGGTATGATCCATCCGAGATCCTGCAGGCATTCGATCACACAAACACTCACTGCCGCATTCTCCCGCTGATGTTTCCCTAAAAGCGGAAGCCTGATCTGTTGATAGCCCGCCTTCACCGTTTTCAGATCGAAGGTTTGCCCGTCGATATCCTGCGCGGCTCCCCCGAACGCGACGCTCCCTTCAACCTGCAGCGGGTCAATAGAAAACCGCCGGCACCTCTTTTTCAAAACATCCAGAACGCGGCGGTCCTGGGGAGCGATAACGACCCTTTGCCCGCCGCCCTTAATGATCCCCGCTTTTTCTTCCGCGATCCGCTCTATCGTGTCTCCTAAAATACGGGCATGCTCAAGGCTGATCGGCGCGATCACGGCAACGCCGGAGTCAACAGCATTCGTCGCGTCGAGACGCCCTCCTAATCCCGTTTCAAGAACGATGAGATCAACCTGACTTTTATAAAAATAATATAACGCCAGCACCGTATAAACCTCGAAAAAACTTAAATCCCCCGAGTCTGCGCAGGAGCGCACTTTCTCAACGGCGGGTTTGATCTCCCCGATCAGGGCGCGCAATTCTTCTTCGCGGATGCAGTCAGGAAAAATATCCGAATCCGCGCCCTTTAAACGAACCCCGGGAGTCCGTTTAAGGTTCGGCATTGCCGATCCCAAAATACGGATCCTTTCCCGGTAATTGTTGAGATGAGGCGAAGTATAGAGGCCGACTTTGTATCCCGCGCTTTGCAGGATACTCGCCGTAATCGCGCAGATCGAGCCCTTCCCTTTCGAGCCGGCCACATGGACCGCTTTTAAATCTTTGTGAGAATCGCCGAGTTCTTTTAATAACCGCGCAACACGCTCAAGCTTGAACGACGAAGCCCGGGCCCGGTCAAGATGAATTTCGTGATTGATCAAGGAATCAAGATATTGTAAAGAAGCAAGAGGGCTCATGGAAAGATTAATGTTTAAAGTGGCGCGCGCCGGTAGTGACCATCGCGATCTTATATTTGTCAGCGGCTTTGATCACATCCTCATCGGCAATAGACCCGCCGGTCTGGATAATCGCCGTGACGCCCGCTTGGGCGGCCAACCGGACGTTATCGGTCTTCGGCAGAAACGCGTCGGAGACAAGGATCGCGCCTTTGGCTTTTTTACCGGCTTGTTTGATGGCGATACGGACGCTCGCGACGCGGCTCGTCTGCCCGCATCCGATGCCGATGGTTTTTTTACCCCTGACAAGAATAATCGCGTTGGACTTAACGTTCTTGATCACTTTCCAGCCGAAGAGCATCGCGTCGACCTGTAACTTTGTCGGCTTCTTTTTTGTAACGACTTTTAACTCGCCGGGATCAAGCTCGCGCTCATCCCTTCCCTGCAGGAGCAGCCCGCCGTGGACTTTTTTGAAATCAAAGGCGCCGGATTGGATCGAGGCAAAATCGAACTCGATCAAACGGATGTTCTTTTTTTTCGATAAGAGCTTAAATGCCGACGGGGCAAACGACGGGGCAATGACGCATTCCATAAAGCCGCCTTTTAAGACCTCTTTGGCCGTGGCCTCATCCACTTTCCTGTTAAGCGTGATAATCCCGCCAAAGGCGGAAATGGGGTCGCAGCTTAACGCTTCGGCAAAGGCCTTGGATAGTTTCTCGTTCTGCGCGACGCCCGTCGGATTATTGTGCTTGATAATGACCGCCGCCGGGCCGCTGAAATCTTTAGCTATATTCACTGCGGCATCCAGGTCGAGGATATTGTTAAACGATAATTCCTTGCCATGGAGCTGTTTGAGCTTCGCCAGGCCGCTTAGCCCCCCATCGCCATCCTTATAAAACGCCGCCTGCTGGTGGGGATTCTCTCCATAGCGCAGGTCCTGCACTTTCGCAAATTTCAGGTCAACTTCTTTGGGAAGGCCGCCCGATAAGTCGCCGTCCAGCTCCGCGAGGTCTTCGCCTTCCATGCGCTTGTCAAGAAACTCCGAGATCAGCGCGTCATATTCCGCGGTATGCTTAAAGACCTCAACCGCGAGCTTGAACAAAACAGCGTCGGACAATAACCCGTTATTCGTATCTAATTCATTGAGGACTTCCTCATAGCGCCCGGGGTTGCAGATCACCGCGACATTCCGGAAGTTTTTCGCCGCGGAGCGCAGCATGGAGGGCCCGCCGATATCAATATTCTCAATGGCCTCCTCGAGCGTCACGTTCTTCTTTTTGGTCACGCTGGCAAACGGGTAAAGGTTCACAACGACCATGTCGATCATTCCGATGTTGTGTTTCCGGGCCTGCTCCATGTGCTCGGGTTTTTCCCGCCGGGCCAGGAGCCCGCCGTGGATCTTCGGATGCAATGTCTTCACGCGCCCGTCGAGTATCTCAGGAAAACCTGTATACTCGGAAACTTCCTTCACGGGAATGCCCGCCTCCCTTAATTGACGGGCCGTTCCGCCGGTTGAAAGAATTTCCACTCCCAGCGCGTGCAATCCCTTGGCAAAGTTTAGAATACCTTTTTTTTCTGAAACACTGATCAGCGCGCGCTTAACTTTATTCATTGTGATAGTCCTAGTAAAGTTTAGGTTTTAGGATTAAAGGATTTAGTCCCTAAAAGGACTGCCCCCCTGTTAATAACTATTGTTTTAATTGTTTAATGATCTCGACAACGAACGCCGGGAGGTCTTCGGGCTTTCTTGATGTGATAATATTGCTGTCGACGACCACTTCCTCATCCACATAATCCGCGCCGGCGGCGATAAGGTCGTCTTTGATCGCGAAGAAACACGTCGCTTTGCGTTCTCTTACAATATCCGCGGAAACAAGAAGCCATCCGCCGTGACAAATCGCCGCGACTACTTTTCCATCGTCATGTATCTTTTTAACAAACTGGACGATTCTGGGATAGCGCCGCAGGATATCTGGAGCAAATCCTCCGGGAATAATAACGCCATCAAAATCTTTTGGATCGACTTCTTCGATGGAGGCATCCACTTTCGCCGGATACCCCTCCTTGCTGCCGTAAGTGTCCTTGTTTCCGGTCCCGATCAAATCAACGCCGCACCCTTCTTCTTTTAACCGCAGAAGCGGGTACCAGACCTCCAAGACCTGATAAAGGTCTTCAACTAAAATAGCTATTTTTTTCGCGGAAAGGCTCATAACTTACCGGGGGTTACATGACAATGGCTTTGAACCATGCCCCTTGCGCTTCGGATCATGAATCATTAGCACACAGCACATAGCGCAAAGCCATTAAATAATTACGAGTGTTATCTCTTTTTTCCTTTAAACCGTTTCTTTTCAGATGGCTTCGCGTAGAACCGTCTTTCTTTTAGTTCCATCATGAAACCGTCTTTCTGACAGGCTTTTTTGAAGATCCGCATTGCTTTTTCAAAATTGTGCGAATCCATAACTTTAACTTCGATCATTCTTAAAATCACCACCTTTTCATAACGTTTTTGATAATTGAGC
>JAGLQN010000224.1 GCA_023136835.1 Candidatus Omnitrophota bacterium
GGTATTCTGCCCTTCGGGCTTTAATGATAAACTCGGAAACGCTTCATCCACGGGCTCTCGCCCATGGTTTTTTCGCGACAATAAAAAACCCGCTTCGAAATTCGAAAGCGGTTTTCCGACATCTGTTTCCTTTGAATGATTAAACTCGGTTACCTAGTGCGCCCAAGAATCTTGTCGCGGTTGAACCCTAAACTGGCGGTCGCCTGGTCAGGGTCTTTGTTGTACGCCTGGCAGAACATCGTCACTTCTTTCATCGTGTTCATATCACGCGCATCAAGCTGCTCCAAGAGATAGGCCCTGAGTATATGCTCTTGCATAATTTCTTTTGGCATTAACCCGGACTGCTTGGCAAGACGGTCGCGAAAAACAGTACTCGGCGTCATCTGTTTCATTTGATGGCTATCGTAATCATATTTATAGACCTGTGACAAGAGGATTTTAACCTGCTCCATACCGCTGGTCTCGCTGATCTCATCGATGACGCGGAACATCCGGTTCTTCACATGGTAACGCTTCAGGACAATAAACACATCAATCAAATTGACCAGCATCTCCGGGATATTCATCGGCTCATTTTGCAGGCGGATGATAGCCTCTCTTGACGTCAACGCGTGGATGGTTCCGATACAATATTTTCCGATATTACAGGCCGTGATCATATCGCGCGCCTCGATGCCCCGGACTTCTCCGACAATGATCCGCTCGGGCCGCATCCGCAAGCTGTTCTTAACAAGATCGGCCAAGGTCACGTCGTCATCGCTTTCCAATCTCGAACAGCTATCTTCCAGAAAAGTGTTCAGCTCTAACGTGTCTTCAATAACAACCATGCGGTCGGCTTTAGGAATGAAACAAAATAGCGCATTAAGCAGCGTCGTTTTGCCGACGCCAGGGCCACCGGCGATCATAATATTGGCAGGCCGTATGGATATTCCTTCGAGGTATATCCACAGTTGCGCGGCAACTTCATACGTCAGCCCGCCCATGCGGATAAGATCAATAATGCTCAGCGGCGTCACTTTTGCTTTAGTAATCGTGATCTGAGGCCCGAATGGCGAATGAGCAATATTGACCCGGCCCTCGAGATTCGGCAATTCCAGATTGATGATCTTTCCTCCCGCCGCTTTTCCGGAGAAAAGCAAAAGTTTCTTGATAAAAAGAATGACTTCTTTTTGATTGGAAAACTTTTTCTCCGTTGAGATAAATCCTTTTTCACTGTGATGGATGTAGATCGGTTTAAGATTATTGATGACAATATCTTCGACGCTCGCGTCACACAATACCTCTGTAATAATACCATATGAAAGAAAGTTCGTGACAAACTCGATACGCGAATATTCATCCTCAAGCTCAGGCGCAAGCTCAATAAACTCGCCTTTTTCAAGGATTTTATTGAGAGCCCCGTGGACCATTACTTCACGCTCATGCGGAGGCTGAAGAAGATTCATCTTGCCTTTGAGAAAATCGATCAAACGGAATTCTAATTGAACGCGCTGTTCCGGATTCATAGTCTTATCCAATACCTTAGAAAATATTTGCTAAGCGTAAGTGTTGCGTTGTGCTTTGTTCCACTAGAATATGTAACAGAAACAAAGTATTAATGTAACATTGTTTGAGCTGATTGTAAACACCCATGCCCTGTGAACCTGGAACCCTGAAAATACCCGCAAAACAGATTCTAACGGGAAACCTTTTGAGGCATTGTCATGACAATGACCGCTTTATTCAAGTCAAGATACTCCTGTGCCAAACGCCGAACATCTTCTCGCGTCACCCCATCAATGCGCGCGTCATATTCCTGATAGCGCTTAAACCCTAGCCCGTAAAGCTCATCGAGGCTTACCATAAAACTCAAAGACGCGCTTGTTTCTTGGGAGGCCTTAAATGTCCCCTTCAAATACGTTTTGATATCTTTGAGTTCCTTCGCGGGAACATCTTCGGATTGCAACCGCCCGATTTCTTTTTTCATGAGTTCTTTGACTTTCTGGGCTTCTTCTTGCGTTGTCAGAACATAAAAATAAACGAATCCCGCATCCGGCCCTGGAAGAAAACCGCCGCCTAACGTGTAGGCATCTCCCAACTGCTCGCGGATGTTCGCAAACAGCCGCCCACTGAATGACGAGCCTAAGATCTCGGTGAGCACCTCAAGTCCGTAAGAATCCCGGTCATGGAATGTGAGCCCTTGAAAACCCAACATCACCATCGCCTGCTCTTTATCCATCGTTAAGGTCTCTTCCCGCGGCTGGTCCGGAGGATTTTCTTTATGAATTTTTAAGGTCAAATCCTCACCTTTCAGGGAAGCGAAACTCTTTTTAATATCATTCAAAACGTTTTCCGCGTTCATATCCCCGAAAACAGAAAGCACCATGTTTCCCGGAACGGCAAACCGCCCGTAAAAGGCCACCAAATCATCCCGCGTTATGCGGTCAACCGATTCCATGGTCCCTTCTTTTTCTAATCTAAACGGATGGGTCAGAAAAAGCGTCTCTTTAAGAACATGAGCCGTCGAGTCAAAGATGTCGTCATCGCGCCTTCGGATCGCAGTCTTCATTTGATCTTTGACTTTGACGATCTCCTCCACGGGAAAAGTCGGATAAAACACTGATTCTTTCAATAAATCCAACGCTGTCGGTAATTGCTCGGACAAGAATTCCAAACTTAACCCGAAGCTGTTCCTGCCAGAAAAACCGCCTAACGACATGCCTAAACCTTCTACTTTTTCAGCAATTTCTTCAGCCGAATAATTCTTTGTCCCCTTCGTCCACGTTGCGGCCATCATGGAAAAAAGCCCGTTGAGTTCAACGGTTTCCTGACGGACTCCGCCATTGGCCGCTAAGCGGATCGCGACCAAAGGAAAAGCGGGGTCTTCTTTTAACAAAACGGTCAGCCCATTATCAAGCACATGCTTTTGGATCTCTTCTTCTACAATAACGTCCACTTCCGCTTTTTCTTCCACTCCTTTTTCCTTGGGCTTAAGAATAACCGTCGTTAACCCTGAATCGAGAAGATACGTATTCGCGACGCGCTTAATATCATCAAGTGTCACGCGCGCGATACCTTCAACGTATTTCTTCGAGAAATGATAATCACCCGCAAAAGCCTCGTCGAGAGCTTGGGCATAAGCGATGCCCGCGGAGGTTTTGTGACGGAGAATATGTTCACTGCGGGCTTGCTGCTTCGCTTTCGCCAACTCCGCCGATTGAACTCCTTTTCTCTTAACCTTATCGACGTGTTTTAAAACAGCCTGGATAACAACTTCAACATCCTTTTGTTCAAGAAGACAGCTGATCCAGAAAACCCCTTTGTCAATCGGCGTGTAATTTAAAGCGGAAATACTGTGTACCAATCCTTTTTTCTTGTAGATATCGAGATACAACCGCGAACTTTTTCCCTGGCCGAGGATTTTCGCAAGAACATCTAAAGCGTAAAGATCAGGATGGAGAAGTTCTATCGAGCCAAACGACATCGATAAACGCGTCAGTTCCGTCGGGTATTCTTCTTCATACCGGCGTTGGCTGATCTGCTTCGGTTCCCGCGGCAGATTCCGGACAACGGGAAACCCGCGCTTAAAACTTTTAAAGGTTTCCGTGATCTTTGAAAAGGCTTCGCCGGTATCGATGTTCCCGGCGACAGACAGGATCGTATTGTTCGGCACGTAGCGTTGCCGGTAATATTCAACAAGGTCATCGCGCGTGATCCCGGCAAAAAGCAACCTGTACCCGATAACCGGATGCCGGTAAGGATGCGCGATGAAAACATTTTTAAAGGTAAGCTCACTGATCTTCACGTCGGGGTTGTCGTTACGCATGCGCATCTCGCCGAAAATAACATTCCGCTCCCTTTCAACCTCCCGCGCGTCCATCACCGCGTTGGCTAACATGTCCGATAGAATACTAAGCGCGACGTCAAAAGATTCATGAGGAACGGTTATGGTGTAGATCGTGTAATCCATTCCCGTCGAGGCGTTGATCGTGCCGCCTACAGATTGAATACGGGCGGCCAGTTCACCCACATTCCGGCCATGCGTCCCTTTAAAAAGCATATGCTCGAGAAAATGCGAGATCCCGGCTCCCAGGAATTTTCCTTCCGTTGCCGAACCGGTCTTGATAAGCGCGTAGAGAGACACAACCGGACTCGTCGGTATTTCTGTTACTAAAACAGTGAGCCCATTCTCAAGGATATGTTTGGATGACCGGTCTTCAAAGGAATGAGAAGAAAATGAGGAACACAGAACAAATACGGCGGCTAAAAAAGCGGTTAAGAGTTTTCGCGTAAGCATATTTTTCAGGGCCATGAGAATCCTTAAAAAATCAGTTTTCCTTCTTCTTATGATAATCGTCGAGCAAGCGCCGGATATCTTGATCAGCATTTTTCGCGATCTGCGAACAAATAAAGATCAGAATAGAGAACTGCCAGCAATCTTCAGGGCCGGCCAGCAAACCCGTCGCGACATCCTCTTCCCGCTGCAGCGTGCGCTCATAATGCTTGATCGCCAAAGAAAGCCTTCCCTCATAAACGTCTAAAGAGCTGGTCTTGTTGTCATAACGCAGCGACGGTATAGAGATCCCACGGACGATCAGGAAATTAATGAATGAGGTCTGATCAAATTCCCCTTCCTGGCCATCAAACTCAAAACCTTCGAACTGCGGATTATTCGGCGGAATAAATAACGACGGTTTTTGAACCATCACCTCTCCTTTGCGCACAACCGTGTCTCCCACATTAATGGAAGATTCCGACAAAAAAACATACGGCACGCGGGTATCGCCGCCCATCGAAAGCGCCCGGACGCGCGCGCGGATGATCTCTGTATGCTTTAACGCTTTCCCCCACATCTCTTCAAAGTCCATTCTACTCCGCCCAGATACTTTCGTTTTGGGCTTCGTAGAATAAATTCCGATTAGTTCAAGACATAAACACTTGAACACAATAGGCAAATTTCACAAAGCCCTACACATTTAAATTAATCTCTTTTTCAAAAAAGCGTGCCCAGAGCCAGCTTTTAAATATTTTTCAAAAGCAAGAGCATTCTCTTTACTCCTAAAAGACACATAGGTTTCAACTTTCCAAGGAGCATATCGTCTTGAATAACCATCACTTTCATCGTTATTATGCTCTTCCACTCGCCTTATTAAATCTTCCGCAAATCCCGCATAATGCTTACTGCCGTTTT
>JAGLQN010000225.1 GCA_023136835.1 Candidatus Omnitrophota bacterium
TCAATCATCATGCGGCTTGTTCTACGAAGTCCAAGGCGCAAGCGCTTGGACGAAGTAGAACGGAGAGGCAGGGATTCGAACCCTGGAGCCACCTTGCGGCAGCCACGCGCTTTCCAAGCGCGCTCCTTCAACCACTCGGACACCTCTCCAAAAATTTCAAAGAAATTTTTGGACCTCGATCTTGTTTCCAAATACTACCAAAGCGAGAGGTCTTAATATTCTCCCACCAAAGCAAGTTTCTTTACTCTCGAATACTTCTTAACTTGCCTTTCTCTCTTCCTTGCCAAACCATAATTTTCGTGAACTTCTGAATATTTTAACCTGACAGGTCCTCTAAATTTTGTGTAACGACACGCTCGTCCTTTATTGCGCAAGTCAATTCGCTGTTTTACATTTTTGGCAACACCAACATACAAATCTTTTGTTCTACACTCGACAATGTAAACAAACCACTTTTCATCCATGTCAGCCCTCTCGTCAATTTTAACCTTTTGGTATTAAACCAACGATGATCAGTACTGTTCCTATTAAAACCATTACTACACCAAAAAATACTGCGGTGTTTTCTTTTATTGGTGGTGACATTCGCATTCCATCTTCATAACCTAAACGTTTCTTTTTTATTGCTAAAATACCGCTAACCAAGAATATAATCCCAAAGATAATAGCTGCCGGCATAACATTACCTCCTTTATTCCTAACAAGAAAATCGCTTACGCGATGACTTTTAAACGATTTTCTAGAACTCTTCGCGTTTTACAGTCTTGGAAAGTTACCACTTTCCAAACTGCTAAAAAAATTTCCAAGCAGCAAAGAAAAATGAAATTTTTCTTTGTACTTTCCTAGAGTGTAAAAAAGACAAGCTTCTCGAAAAGAAAAATAGATTAACACAAATTATTAGTTATTCTACAAGAAATGCACCTGAGGTATTTGGTCTTTCTCAAATTATGGAAGACCAAATACTACCAAAACTCAGGCTCACCCTATGGGTTCGCCTTCGTATCTTGGCGGCATTTGATCTTTCCTAAACTCGACTCTCGGCGATATTGCCGATTTCCTCTTCTTTATTCAGAATAATTGGCAATCCCGTTTTTTCCTCTGGGATATCCACTAGGAAAAAACGGAGAGGCAGGGATTCCCAGCCTTCTTTTGTTTAAGCTGAGGAAGGCGAGGTCCCGCTTTCCTTAATTTTTATTAAGAAAAGCGGGAGAACCAAACTCTCGCTGAAATACGGCATTTGATTCTTCCTTAATTATTGAAAATCAAATACCGTAAAAACTCAGGCTCGCTCTATGAGCTCGCCTTCGTATCTTTACGGAGAGGCAGGGATTCGAACCCTGGGCAGGTTTCCCCGCAACGCTTTTCGAGAGCGCCACCTTCAACCGCTCAGCCACCTCTCCTCATTAAAAACCACATGGTTCTCTCTTTGTGGTCATCTTAAAGTCTTGTCCTGTTTTTTGGCTATCAGTCAATTTGAAAGTATCACGCCATCGAGAAAAACTGCCGGAGACAGGATTATTCATTACTTTGTTTTTCAATAAAAATTTCCGTGATATCCGCGTCAATCTGATCATGATTCTTCATGTCACGAAGGATCTTAAAAACCTTTTCCTTTGAAAACTTCGCGCGATACGGCCGGTCCGTCGTCAAAGCATCATAAATATCAGCAATTGTTGAAATGCGCACCAGCGGCGTTATCTCATCTCCCCGAAGGCCGTCGGGATATCCGCTCCCATCCAGCTTCTCATGATGATGGCGGATAATATCACATAGGTGGCTTAAAGAATGAATAGGCTTAATAATGCTTTCGCCGATCTCCGGATGCTTTTTCATAAGAGTCTCTTCCTGATCCGTCAACGGCCCATTTTTTCCCAAAACCTCATCCGGAATACCGATCTTGCCCAAATCATGAAGCCGGGCCGCGTCACGAAGCGTCTGGATCTCTTCTTCATCAAGCCCCATTTCCTTGGCGATCTGGACAGAATAATACGCAACACGGTCTAAATGCCCCCGGGAATATTTGTCCTTGGCATCCACGGCCAAGGCAAGGGCTGAAATCGTCTCGAAATACGTTTTTTCCATATCCTTGTTCAACCGTGAATTTTCAATGGCGACCGCCGTTTGCGAAGCCAAATTAAATAGTAGGTTGCGTTCATTTTCCTTAAAATTCCCGGTTGAACGCCCGCTCACCGTCATAAACCCAAGAACCTTATCCTTACTCACTAGAGGAGCGCAGATCATCGGAGCACTGAATAAATTCTTGTATTTCTTAAACCCCTCGACCTCGCCGCTAAGACGGTCAACGATCAATGAATCTTTCAGTTGAGCCGCCTTATGAAATATTGTTCCTTCCTCTGCTGTGAAGTGAATGATCTTATTCCCATCATAATTGACTCCATAAACACTCTTCACCCAAAGATCCTTTTGCTCTTTATTAGCAAGAAGAAGAACCCCCACTTTACCCGACATGGCCCCGGTAACAGTCTCAATAATAAGTTCGAGAAATGTATCGATATTTTCCATATTGGAAATACCCTTCCCCACCTTATTCATGATCGATTGAAGCGTTTTTTTGGCCAATTCTAAACTTTTAACATTTTCCTCAAGCTCATCGGTAATAGCAGTGAACGATTGCGCGAGAATAGCGATTTCATTTTCCTCAGTGCTGAGTTCTCTGATCTTCTCGGGACTCAAAACGTCCTCTAATGCTTTTTTATTGGCATTGGTCAGGGCTACCAATTGCGCTAAAACCGCCCGCATTGAGAAATATCCGAGAATGACCCCCAAAACAACAAACGTAAGCGTGAGGTTAAAATTCGCTGCTGTAATTTCCAGTTTCCCATTTTCGCTGATCTGCACGTAAAAATAAAAGAGAATACAGGTAGGAATGACAGACATCAAAAGAAAAAGAATCGTAAATTTTCTTAAGATGGAAGTATGCTCAATGGAAACCGGAGTGTATTTTCCGAGTATTTTTTCTGGCATGATCAATAACCTTTCTCGATTAAATAAAACACATTAAGGAAAACAAGTGCTGTATTTGGCCTTTCCAAAATTATTAATAATCTAACACACCTCTTGGCGGTAATGAGTTTGGCATTTGAGCTCCCCTAAATTAAGGAAAATGAGTACATCATCACTTCCTTCTTGAATATTAATAGAAAAGTGATGACGTAAAAACTCAGGCTTGTTCTACGAAGTCCAAGGCGTAAGCGCTTGGACGAAGTAGAACGGAGAGGGAGAGATTCGTTTAAGCGTGTTTTCTAACCCTCTCTGCTTCAACGGGTTGTGATAATAAACCCGATCCCCACCTTAAAAGGTGGGGAATTCCTAGTTAACTCGTTTAATGCCAATGGTTTGCAATTCTTATACGTTATTACTCGCTTGCATTATTTTACATTATTTCGCATCACAATGGTCACAGAATGGTCACAAAATTTTTACTTCCTGAAACAAATCTTTTATTGAATATTTTCCAATCATATTTTTTCATGCTATTCAACTGCAATACTATAATTCATATTTAGGAATTCTTCAAGCAGAAAACATAAATCTAAAAACATAAATCTAATCTAAATTTCGACGGCAATCGAAAAACTGTTCCCGACAATTTAAATTGCTGAACATATCACAATCACTACAATGGATATATAGGAGACCAATACTATCAATGTAAACAGACAAGCAGCTTTTACCAAGAACAAAACTTTATCCAAATGGTACAGTGCCCGTCCGGTTTAATGCTTCGATATAAAAACGGTATTGTAACTCAAACTATGTGGAATTAACGCCGCCCTCAATAAATGAAAACAATTTGTCTGTCATTGAATCAATATCAACATTGGTATCTATTGCCAATAACTTTGATAAATTATCCATACCATAGAGAGTAAATAGAATTGAGGCTTGCAAACAAAGCCTTGTTGTAGGGCCGCCCCGGCTCCATCTATTAAAACACGGTTGGTTATTTTGAAAAGATAAAAATCTTAGCGGGGCTTCAGCGTGCGTAACAGTAGAAGAAACGGGGTAAAACATATGATAAGTTGAATGAAACATTTTCTTGATATTAACATCTACGCTTAATTTTTCAGCGGCATTTTGCGGTCGCAAGGCATACTTCTTTTTTATATCATCAATCGTTAATTCTTTGCCATATTCTTTTCGGAAGTATTCGATGGCTTTTTGCTCATTCTCCAAATAGAATTTATCATCTATTTCTTCCTCCCCATCGGGGACATGGGAATTCAATTGCCTTATTACCTTTGGTTCAGATAATGCACGCGAGTGCATATATAATTCTGCACGCTTTTCATGGTCTTTTTCAGAAATAAACATCAAATACGAAGTATTTTCAAGCAAAGATCTAACCAGGATTGAAGCTTCTTCATCTAGGCCTTTCTTACATAAGATTATTGCTGAATCTAGCAATCTAATCGCCTGTATAAATAAGGCAATACAAACTCGTTTGGCGCCAACGGGGATTTCTTCAAAAGCCTGATTTTCTATTTTATCAAGGAATCTATTGCTGATATGAAGGGCTTTGTTAGCTAACGAAAAAAACTCTCTGAACCGATATTTGATTTTAAGAATTTGAATAATTCTGGAAAAATTCATATTGTTTTAGGGGAAAGGAAGTTTTTAGAAAGCAAAAGACCTAACTTCATTTTCTCAATCGCTCAAGAACTTCTTTCGTAGGTTTTTCTGCCCTTAAACTTGGTATGATCTCGTGCTTAAGATCAAAAATCTGGCAAAGGCCTTCAAAAGCTTTATCGTGCGTTAAAAGAATAGCATATTCAGGACATTCTAAGGCTATCACAGTGTCGCCTATCTTCATACATGTAGTACAAGACAAATCTAATTCCTTTTTCTCAATCTTTTCTATATTTTCTTTTTGCCTATTAAATCCCTTTTCCTTAGTGCTATGTTCGACCATCTTCTTAAACACATCTTTCGATACATCAAAAAGTTGAACAATCTGACAATCCCCCGCATGATGTTTTTCATCAAAGGCCTGATAAAATTCTACCATCCCCTCCTCTAAATCTTCAACCGAATCAAAAGAATCAAAATTTAGCGTCACCTGCTGAAAATAGCAATCTGTTTGATTCTTTTCAAAACGATGTATTAAAAATTGAAAGTGGTCACAGATTTGCCTGATATGTTCCCGCAATTTAAAAACAGCACGCTCAACATCATTATCCTCTATACCTGAAAACACCTCCGCATAGCTGTAACTAAGATTCTTTATCTGTAGATACCCACGGACTGAAG
>JAGLQN010000226.1 GCA_023136835.1 Candidatus Omnitrophota bacterium
ATATTCTGGGCGTTCGCCCTACCTTTTCTGTATTGGACATACCTCCTTTTCTCAACAACCATGCAAATCGAAAGTGATGCATTTCGCTATAAAGAACTCGCATTAGGAATATATAAAGATGGCTGGTCTGGTTTTTTTCAAAACAAACCGATAAATGTTCCATTATATCCATTTATTATTTCCATCTCAATGCACATTGCCGATTTACTTTCGATATCTTTCTTAAAAGTACAAACCTGCATTCAAATTCTTATTCTTTTTGCCTCACAAGCTCTCCTCTACAAAGTACTCATACTTTTAAGAATTCAACGAAATATTGTCGCTGCTGTTATTTTCTATTTCGGATTTTCTCCGGCGATTGTTAATTCAACCTTCAGTCTATATTGCGAGATTATTACTTACCCTCTCGTCCTTGCCCTTCTACTAACTTTTGTTTCGGCATGGCAATATGTCCTTAAAGATCAATCTCGAAAAATTTTTATTTCAATCTTATTATTGGTTATTATTTTCGTTTTGCTTACGCTTGTCAGGGCTATTTTTGAATATGTCCTCATCCTCTTCGTTTTCGTGTTCTTTTGTTTTTCATTTTACTTTTTAATAAAAAGGCAATGGAAAAAATCTATAACTATTCTACTATTAATATTGACTACCTACTTTATGTTCCAGTTTGCGTTGATACCCTACCGGCAAATGAATTACAAATATAACGGATATAAGTCTTTAGTAAGCAAGGCATCTTTTTCCATTTATGGAAACGCTGTTACCCGAACAAAAAAACTAACATCAAAAGACACTTTAATATTTTTAGCAAATATTCCGGGAGATAATGTTTGTCGAAAGATTTTCAACGAAGAAGAGTGCTCATCGTGGTTATCTTACAAAAAAATAAGCAAAAATAAAATTAAAGAATTACAAAATCAGGGAATGAGCAACCATCAAATAGATTCCATGCTTTATAAATTATCCCTTAAAAACATTTATAGGAGCCCTCTCCAGTACATGTTCTTAACGATAGCCGAAGGATCGAAAATGTTTTTTTGGGAGTCAACACAGATATGGTTTGTAACTTATCCGCCATGGCTTTGGAAAATTTTTTGTTTCGTGCCATTTAAGAATGGAATAAGGCTTTTTGCTTCTCTTTTAACAATATTTTCTATTCTTTATATTGCGCAATATCTCTGGAAAAATAAAGAAAAGTTATTCGATGTAAACCAAAACAAAAATAATGACATGCCGTTTCTCTTTTTTATTCTTGCGCTTATTTTCATAAATATTACCTTACATGCCCCATTCTATATGCAAACAAGATATGCCTTTCCATTAGTCCCACTTTATTTGCTTGCCATTGCTTTTACATTTCAGAAATTAATTTTTAAAGACTAGGCAGGGAAATTGAAGAGCCTTACAAAACCCCTAAATAATTGTGTATTCAATGATAAATCGCGGACGTTTTCGGGATTCATCAAAAGTTCGCCACAAATATTCGCCCAAGACCCCCAGCATAATCATTTGAATACCTCCGACAATCAAAATCACTACGATCAAAGATGACCACCCCTGTACGGGGCTCCCACGAAAATAAGTCCAAACGACAATAGAGGCGTATAGAAAACCTAAAAACGCCGTCACAATCCCTATTGCGCTCATGGAGCGAATGAAAACATCGCTAAAAGATAGCAGAGAATCAATTGCTAATTTTATTCTTTTTTTCACTGTCCATTTTGACAACCCTCTCTGCCTCATTTTCTTAACGTACGTGATGCTATCCTGAGAAAACCCGAGCCATGCGAGAACCATAAAAACAGACGTATGCTTCTCTTTCATTTCCTTGTAAGCATTGATAACACATCGATCGATCAAAAAAACATCCGCCCCTGAAGGAGGCACTGTCACATCGGTGAGCCAATTCATAAGCAAATAATAAAACCCAGCAAAGAATTTCTTGTGCATGGTTTCGCCTTCTCGCTTCGCTCGAATACCCCAAATAATCTTTGCCGGCTTATTCCACTTCTGAAGTAATTTAACAATAAGTTCCGGGGGGTCTTGTAAGTCCGCCGACATATTAATCGCGCAATCGCCCTTGCAATGAATCAATCCCGCGGCCAGGGCAGCATGACTTCCGTAATTACGTGTGAAGCGAATCGCTTTAATTCGATTATCTTTTTCATGAAACTGACGCAAAATTTCTGGCGTTTTATCTGTCGAGCCGTCATCAACAAAAACTAATTCAAATTCGTGCTCTTTAATTCGATCAATAACAGCAGAAATTTGGCTGTACAGTTCTTTTAAATTTTCTTCTTCATTGAAAGTTGGAAAGATAAGTGAAATCATTTTTACTCTCTATTTAATAGTTTAGCAGGATTGCCAACGACAATAATTTCTTTCCCGATATTGCTAACAACATTAGATCCTAATCCAACAAGTGTGTTGGCGCCAATCTGAATTTGTTCACGTATTCTACTTCCTGATCCAATATAAGAATTCTCTCCGATCCGAACTCCCCCTGATATTGAAACATTTGAACCAATGCAACAGCAATTCCCCACAACGCTATCATGGGAGACCGTTGTATTAGGCAAAATAATGCAATGGTCGCCAATGGTTACATGGCTTGTTACAACAACATTCGCCATAATAAGGCTATTGATGCCTACTTTTGAATCCGACGAGATGATCGCTGACGGATGAATCGCTTGCGTAAAACGCGACTCTTCAACGGCTAACCCGTCAATAATTCCTTTCCTTTGCAAATACTGTGCCGGATTCCCAGGAACAGCCAGAATCCGCGCATCAGGGTGTTGATTTAAAACCTCTTTCCCCCCTAAAACCTTAATGCCAAGATAGTCCTTACCCCACGCCCTTTTGTCATCATCTAAAAAACCAAGAATTTCCCATTCTTTGTGAGCATTATTCATCTGCTTGATAATAACTGCAGCCTCGCGCGCATTGCCTCCAAATGGGAATAAAATAATTTTCTTTAACATGACGTTTATTTCGTTAATTTCTCAGAAATTCATCCTCAAACTTTTGTCTCAATCTGAGCCAGCACATCGGCAATTCGCTTAACATCATTCTCATTTAAGTCAACATAAAATGGCAGCATAATGACTTCCTTGCGAGCGCATTCACTATTCGGCAAAGAACAATTCTGCTGATCATATGGTTTTGTTTGATGCGCATTCATCACCCCTGGAATAGACGCAATATCATTATCAAACAAATGTTGAATAAGATCATCCCGCAAAAAGGGTGCATTTTTTAAAACACGCACAGGATAAGTTTGCCAATTAGTATGTGCATATTCAGGCTCATACGGCAAAGATAGCCAATTAATATCTTTAAAATACTGGCGATAGAGTTGATTGACGTTTTGACGCTTTTCAATGAACATATCAAGCTGCTGTAGTTGGATAATGCCTACGGCTGCTTGAATATCTGTCAGTCTGCTGTTAAAGGCAGTCACAAGATATTTCTCAACAACAACTTCTCTCGAATCTCGCCGCTCAGATGCGGACATGCTCATTCCCTGATTTCTTAAAAGTTTGAATTTATGATAATGTTCATCCCTGCTGGTAGTGATCATACCCCCGTCACCGGTAGTGATCATTTTCCTGGGATGAAAAGAAAAGCAGGCGACATCCCCATGAGGCTTTCCGATTTTCTCCCACTGATCATTAATATAAATTTCGCTTCCCAGCGCGCAGGCTGCATCTTCAATGACCGGCAGGTTATATTCTTGAGCAATATTAATAATTGAGCTTAAATCACACGGCATACCAAGTTGATGGACAGCTATGATCGCGGCAACCCGGCCACGCCGATGTTCATCAATGTAAACGAGAGGGGATTCACCGCAGGTCAATCTGGCTGTATCCTTGTAATACAAAATTCCATTTTTGATCTCGCAACTATCTTCAAGAAGCTTATTCAACTGCTGAGGACAGATATTATATGTTTGTAGATCTATATCAACAAAGACCGGCTCAGCCATACAGCAGCGGACACTGTTAGCTGTTGCAATAAAAGAATGACTTACGGTAATGACAACATCCCCCGGTTTCACGCCAACGACCAGTAGAGAAAGGTGTAGGGCGTTCGTACAGTTTGAAACAGCGCAAGCATATTTTGATCCGACATAGGAGGCAAACGCCTCTTCAAAGGCCTCGACACGCTTGCCTTGCGTGACCCAACCGGAACGGATGGCCTCACCCGCCGCCTCGGCTTCCTTATCGCCTAAATATGGTTTCGCAAGAGGTATGATATCCATAATCCATTATTCCCAATTAATAGCTTTTTCCTGAAGAAGCAATTCTGGAGCACTTTCCGGCCGCGACTTAAACCATTCAATCGTTTTCCTCAATCCGTCATTAAAGCTGACTTGTGAAGCCCAGCACGTGATTTCCATAAATTTACTGGAATCCGCGTATAATCTCAAGACATCACCCGGCCTTTTCTGAACATGCTTTATCTGTCCATCGGGCAATTCAAGCTGATTTAAAATTTTTTTAGAAACTTCTTCAATGGTGATTTCGAAATTGCTTCCAATATTCAATGTTTGTCCGATGATCGTATTATTTTCTGCGACAGCTACAAATCCCCTGGCGGTATCTTCGACATAGGTGAAATCGCGCGTTTGCGCTCCGTCACCGAAAAGAAGTATCGGTTCATTATTCATGGCACGCACAATCGATTTGGGAATTAATTCTCCGGAATCACCTTCGTGATGCGACCGCGGACCGTATGTATTAAACGGACGGATAATCGTCACGGCCATGCCGTATGTATCATGGTAGGCTCTGGTATAGGATTCGCCAGCCAGTTTGCTGGCGCCATAAACCGTAGCCGGATGAGTCGGATGCTCTTCGGTCATCGGAACGTACTGAGCGGTACCATAAACTTCTGACGAGGAACAATAGATAAATTTACTGACATCAGCTTTTCTCGCTACCTGCAATACTTTTAATGTTCCTTCAGCATTGACTTCATGATTTTCAAAAGGATATTTAATGGAATGTCGAACTCCCAAACAGGCCAAATGAAACACAATATCAATATTTTCAACAGCTTTTGCTACGACACTGTTATCTGTAATGCTTCCTTCAATGAATTCCAGATTCTGATTATTAGCATGTTGTGAAAGATTTTCAAACTTGCCATTGCTTAAATTATCGAGAACCCTGACAAAACATCCTTCACTGATCAATGCATCGACAAGATGTGATCCGATGAAACCCGCACCGCCAGTGACAAGCGTTTTTAAACTTTTAATTCCTGACATAGATTTATTTTCTTCCCATTGTTCTTAAGTGATTCATCAGCCGCCTGGAGCATTTTGACAATTCTTAAACCGGATTCTCCATCATTAAAGGGCTGCTCATCTCTTTTAATGCAGTCGACAAAATATTGCATTTCTGTTTTTAGTGCTTCTGTCGGCGCCGTATGAGGTGACCAAATATCTCCGGAACGGTAGTCAACTCTTAACTCATTGATATTTTCCCGATCGGAAACTGCCACACCCTTATCATAAACTTTAATTTTTTCATCAGCATGCAAATCATCCCAAACGAGCATTTTCTTCTCACCGCTGATCATGGTTGTGCGAATCTTTACTGGGGAAAGCCAGTTGACATTCAAATGGGCAATCATTTTATTTTCAAAGTAGACGGTGATAAAAGCAATGTTTTCATATCCGTTACCCATGTGATCCATACCTTGTGCCGTCAAAGCAACAGGTTTGTTTTTCACGACATAATCAATAATAGAAAGGTCGTGAGGGGCCAAATCCCAAATAACGTTAGTATCATGCTGAAAAAGCCCTAAACTGACCCGACGTGAATCAAAATAGTAAAGATTTCCCAAAGTATCATTGTCGATTAATTCTTTAATCTTCTGAACAGCCCCTGTAAAGAGAAAAGTGTGATCGACCATAATTTTCAAATTATTCTTTTGGGCTAATTCGATCAGTTCTTCAGCCTCTCGAGTGGTTATTGTGAAAGGCTTTTCCACAAATATGTGCTTTCCGTTTTCAAGGGCTTTTTGAGCCAATTTAAAATGAGTGGAAACCGGAGTAACTACGGCGACAACATCAATGTCTTGTGCTGTGATAATTTCGTTGTCATCAGACGTGATTCGGATGTGTGGGTATAAGCCCTGAGCCTGCTTAAGGG
>JAGLQN010000227.1 GCA_023136835.1 Candidatus Omnitrophota bacterium
GCGATTGATCTCATGGTTAACTTTTGTCTCTGGAGGAAACCTCATTTCTGAACTCTTTTGATCCTCATTGATTTTAACCCTATACTTATCCATTTCTGTTTTGCACCAATCAACAGAATCAATTACCCTATGCACCTGTTCATGGCTTCAAGCTCATTTGTTAGTTTAGGGCCATCCGCAAAGATATAAAGCTTCTCAATAGAATTCTTCCTGAACCCTTCAAGGACTTCAGAGATATGCTGATGCCTTTTATAAACAAAAATTGCAATACCAGTTTTATCTGTATTTATCATTTAAAAATTCTTATTGTCGAACCTGACCCTTTTATTCGGATTCTCTTATTTTCCTGAAGCGAAACACGAAAGGTACATCGGCTTGAAAAGGCTCGATGGCCTCCAACTTGAAGCCAGTCTTGGCTGCCAGCATTCGAAGAGACTTTCTTGAAAAGATACATGTGTGAAATGGTGTTGCACAGTAATTGTTATTCAGACTATAATGCAATCGAGTTGGAAAGCAATGAGCCATGATGCCATCTGCCTTGAGGAGGCGGCTTAGACTGCGCCAAGCGGAAACCGTATTCCCCAAGTGTTCTATGACGTCGATGGAAACTATGGCATCAAAGCTCCCGAACCAGCGGGTGTCAGCCATATCGTAGCGAAAGAAAATATCTCCATCATAGACATATCTGTCAAGAATATCACAACACCGAACATCGTACCCGGCTTCTCTCATCGTCATTGTGGGCGACCTATTAGGACCGCAGCCGAAATCAAGAATGGCCACATTTTCTTTTCCATCAAGATGCTTCAATGCATAGCGGATGAGATCAAGTTGATAGGATGCACGCTCATTCTCTTGAAAAAGTTGGTTAGAATCGTAGATGTCTTGGTACTTTGTGCTGATTTGTTCAAGGTCGATGTCCAACCATGGAGTAAAAAAATGCCCGCAATAAGAACATAGGTACTTCCGGTGAGTCTGGACCTCTGGTAGGGAGACGCTAAGACCATTGACGTATTCCGCGCAACCAAACGTAATACTCCTTGTCACACTTCTACCACATATTGTGCAATTAGTTGCAGAATCAGCAGTAGAAGCCCCACAGATAGCCAAGAAATTATCAAGGGCCCTGCATCTGGCCCTCAGGCGGTGTACAATATGACTAATACGCCACGTACTTTTCATAATATATTTTACCCAAAATTCTTTTAGGATTATAGACGATACTGCTATGGGTATCAAAGACTTGGTTAATAAAATTTCCCAAACTTGAGAATCTCGGGATTGAGGTCACATATCGTTTTTACCGTTGTTTTCTGTATCTTATTGAGACATCGGACGATATTAGGCC
>JAGLQN010000228.1 GCA_023136835.1 Candidatus Omnitrophota bacterium
TGTACGCCTTTGTACAGAGGCTATTATTAACGATTATAGGTAACTTTTGCGTATTGACTCCCTATCTATTTTCCACTATAGTAACCAATTATGTGAGCGGTCGGGGAGTTTTTCTCCCCGACTGCTCAGATAAATATGAAGGAAAATTAGGATGAAATCCCAATCGATCGTTATCCGCGGCGCTAAAGAGCATAATCTCAAAGATTTTGATCTGAAAATCCCGCGTAACCAATTTGTCGTTATCACCGGACTCAGCGGCTCGGGCAAGTCTTCTTTGGCTTTTGATACCATTTATGCCGAAGGCCAAAGAAGATACGTCGAGAGCCTGTCGGCTTACGCGCGCCAGTTTCTGGAACAACTTCAAAAACCGAACGTCGAATACATCGAAGGCCTATCGCCTACGATATCCATCGAGCAAAAGACCACCAGCCGTAATCCCCGATCGACGGTTGCCACCCAAACAGAGATCAACGACTATCTGCGCCTCCTTTTCGCCAGGATCGGCACACCTTACTGCTATAAATGCGGAAAGAAAATTAACCGTCAATCGACTGAAGAGATCGTTCAGCAGATCTTGAAATACGAAACCGGCACGCAGACTTTGATCCTTGCTCCCATTGTCAAAGGGCGAAAAGGAGAATACCGTAATATCGCTAACCAAGTTGCTAAAGCCGGTTTCGCCCGGTTCCGTGCCGACGGTCAAATTTATGATACCGGAGATGCTGTTAAATTAGATAAGTATAAGATCCATCATATAGAAGTCGTTGTCGACCGCCTGACAATAAAACCCGGTATCAAAAAAAGATTAACAGATTCCATCGAAACGGCTTTGCAAACCGGAAATGGTATTTTGATCATCGCCCCGCAAGTCACGGATAAGACGCCGCCTGATCTCCCCGAGCAGATATTCAGCGAACATTATGCCTGCGCCGATTGCGGGATCAATATCGTTGAGATCGAACCGCGAACGTTTTCCTTCAATTCTCCTTATGGGGCCTGCTCACAATGTAAAGGCCTTGGAACAAAAATGGAGATCGACCCTCAACTGCTCGTCCCCGATCCCACGAAACCATGGGTCAATGCAATCGCTCCGGCAAAAAAAGGGCGCAGAGGTTATTTGATGTACTACCGCGCGCTCATGCGTGAATTTGCCGATCTTATGGAGATCGATGCTTACCAGCCGTTTAACAGCTTAAGTAAGAAATTCGCCAATTTAATATTCTACGGCAGCGACAATATGATCTGGGGGAAACCGTATGAGGGCGCGATCAATTATCTGGAACGTATGTTCCAGGAAACGGACAGTGATTGGCTCAAAGATGAAATATCCCGCTACATGTCGATTTCGCCGTGTCCTTCCTGTAGCGGCTCACGCCTGAAAAAAGAATCTTTGAGCGTCAAAATTGCCAATCACAATATTGCCCAAGTCACATCGTTTTCGATCAAGGAAGCTAAGCAATTCTTTATGAATTTGAAACTTTCAAGAAACAAAAAGACCATCAGCGAACCGATCCTAAAGGAAATTATCCGTCGTCTGGATTTCTGCATCAATGTCGGACTGGAATACCTCACATTAGACCGCCGGAGTTCCACTCTTTCCGGAGGAGAAGCTGAGCGCATTCGATTAGCCACCCAAGTCGGTTCTGGATTAGTCGGCGTTATCTATATCCTCGACGAACCAAGCATCGGCCTTCACCAAAAAGACAATGAGAGACTCCTGAAGACACTCCATGCCTTGAGGGATCTCGGCAATACACTTATCGTCGTTGAGCATGATGAGGAGACAATCCGGCGGTCGGATTATGTGATCGATATCGGTCCCGGCGCCGGTGAACATGGGGGAGAGATCATTTACGCCGGAAAGATCCCGGGACTTCTCAAATCAAGAAAATCGGCCACCGGGAAATATTTAAGCGGCCAGTTAAAGATACCCACACCGTCAATCCGCCGCCCGGTCAACACGATTAAACAGTTGAAAATTATGGGAGCCCAGGAACATAACCTGAAGAACATCGACGTTGTGATCCCTCTCGGGACTTTTACATGTGTCACAGGGGTATCCGGTTCCGGAAAATCAACATTGGTCGATGAGATCCTTTATAAAAGTCTGGCCCAAACGATCTATCACTCAAAGGAAAAGCCGGGCCGCCACAAAAGAATCATCGGCGCCGGGCATATCGACAAGATTATTGAGGTCGACCAATCTCCAATCGGACGAACCCCGCGCTCAAACCCGGCAACTTATACCGGCCTTTTTAGCCATATCCGGGACATCTTCAGCCATCTGCCCGAATCCAAAATGCGCGGATACAAGCCCGGCCGGTTCAGCTTCAACGTTAAGGGAGGACGCTGCGAAGCCTGCCGCGGCGACGGTATAAGAAAGATCGAAATGCATTTTTTGCCCGACGTCTACGTTCAATGTGAAGTTTGCAAAGGCAAACGTTTTACAGAACAGACCCTTGAAGTC